>JAUVYD010000112.1 GCA_030603265.1 Dehalococcoidia bacterium | reverse complement strand
GTGGACTGTGGCCCGGTATCTCTTCACCGTTGCTGTTCCGCAGGAATGCCACCCCGTGCCTGTTGAGCGCCCCCTCCCCTGCGGGCGATTTCCGTTAGGGGTGATGAAGTATCGTGAATCCAGAGTAGAGGCCGTCCTCTGCGTCCGCCCGTGAGGGGCGTCAGGGTACAGCTGCATGCTTCCCGTGGGGCACGTTGCACGTGCCCGTGGTGTGGAGGGGGGGTCGAGTTTCCAGTCACGGCGCCGCGCGCCCTTGTCTTTTGCCTTGGGTGCCCGGTGCATCAGATGCGCGAATACTCCGACGCCTGGTCCTGCCATATAGACCGAGGGCACGTGCAACGTGCCCCTACATTCAGACCTTCCCCCGACCAGGACCACCACCGGGCCGTTCGCGAACGGCCCCTACATTGGGACGTCCCGTCGGGTGGGTTGCCGGCAGGGTGGAATCGCCCGGTTCCCTGTAACGGCAACGCATGCGTCGCCCGCGCGCCGGAAGACCATGTCCGCCGCGCTGACCCGAATAGAAAAGGTGAGGGTCCCTGAGAACCCTCACCCTGTTTGCCTACGCCAGAACAACTACAGTCTACGCGGCTGTGGAGACACGGCGCCGCTCCGGACGCTGATCCGGCCTGCGGTCCGGCCTGCGGGCCGACCTTGGTGGCCCCGACGGTCGCGACGGCCGCGACGCCGGCCTTGCAGCGACAGCACCCGGAGCCTCATAGTCGAAGCCCTCAACGCGGCGGCACTCCAGCCGCTCGTTGAGTCGAGCCTCGACTGCGTTGACAACGTCGACGTCATCGCGAGTCACGATGTTGATGGCGTTGCCCGTGCGGCTCGCACGCGCAGTGCGTCCGACCCTGTGGGTGTACCCGTCAACAGTGTCCGGCATGTCGAAGTTGACGACGTGCGAGATGTCCGGCACGTCGATGCCACGGGCGGCGATATCAGTCGCCACCAGTATGTCAATCTTGCCGCTGCGGAATGCATCCATCGCAGCCTGCCGCTTGCTCTGCGACATGTCGCCCTGCAGGCATGTTGCGCGGAATCCGCTTCTCTCCAGGCGTTCAGCCAGCCGGGTCGCGTGATGCTTCGTCCGCGTGAAGACAAGCACAGGGCCTGTCTCGGTGCGGCGGAGAAACTCCACGAGCAGCGCCGCCTTCAGGTGTGGCGCCACCGGATACAGCTCGTGCGTGACTCCCTTCACGGGGCCCTCCTGCCCTACTCGAACAACAACCGGCTGGCGCATGAAGTCCCGCGTCAGGCGGCGGATATCCGGGGGCATGGTTGCCGTGAACAACAGCGTCTGTCGCTCACGTGGGAGCAACTGCAGAATCCGCCGTATGTCCGGAAGGAAGCCCATGTCAAGCATCCGGTCAGCTTCGTCAAGCACAACCACCTCGACAGCGGACAGGTCGACGACCCCTCTGCCTACGAGGTCGAGCAGGCGGCCCGGACAGGCCACCACGAACTCAACGCCGCTGCGCAGCTTCTTGATCTGCGGCTCGTACCCGACGCCACCATACACGGTAACACTGCGAAGCCCGGTCTGCTTGCCGAGCACGCTGAGCACCTCGTGTGTCTGCTGGGCAAGCTCTCGCGTCGGCGAGAGCACGAGGCCGCGGATGCGGCGGCCTCTCGGCCCTTTCAGGAAGCGCTCCGACATGGGTAGCACGAACGCGGCCGTCTTTCCGGTCCCGGTCTCAGCCAGCCCCATGACGTCACTTCCATCCAGGATGGGAGGCATCGCCTCCTCTTGGATTGGCGTCGGCGTAACGTAGCCGAGCGCCTTGATGCCATCCGCTATGCGCGGATGAAAGTAAAACGATTCAAAACTCAAAAGTAACTCCTCTACACTTCCACACATCGTGTGGACTCAGTACAAACGGCGTTGCACCGTAACATGAAGGTATCGACAGACTTCCAGCCCGCGAGGGGCCGGAATGATCCGACCTTGTAGTGCCGTAAGGGGAACGATGCAACAGCCTATGCCAGGTAAACGCGTAATCTAGTATCTGCCACCTCGGCCACCACCACCTCGGCCACCTCGGCCACCACCACCGCCACCGCCACCGTAGCCGCCGCCACCACCACCGTAGCCGCCACCGCCGCCACCGTAGCCGCCACCACCGCCACCACCGTAACCACCGCCGCCACCACGATCCTCACGCGGACGCGCCTCATTGACGACAAGGTTCCTGTTCAGCAGAGCCTTACCGTTCAATCCTTCGACCGCTGCCTCACCTTCAGCCTTCGTGGGCATCTCGACAAATGCGAAACCCCTCGAACGCCCGGTGAACTTGTCCGCCACGATGTTGACCGTCTCGACTTCACCGAACTCGGCAAACGCCTCGCTCAGATCCTGCTCGGTCGCCTCGTACGGAAGATTGCCTACGTAAATCCTCACTCCTATATCCTCCTACTCCGATTTCGTAACCACCATTCTCTGTGGCTGCGCTGGCCCTCGCCGGCGCAGGCCATTACCACTCGCGCTGAACGCCCTGCGTCCCCACACGCTGTTGCCGTCTCTGGCGGCGACAGGTGGGACAGCGCTTGGGCTCATTGGTGAAGCCCTTCTCTGCGAAGAACTCCTGCTCTGACGCGGTGAACGTGAACTCACTGCCGCAATCAGCGCATACAATAGTCTTGTCCTGGAAACTCAATGGATGACCTCCTCTCTATCTCTGGCCAGTCAGAGTTACGGTCATCCTGAGCTTGGTTGAATCGGTCTGGAGATTGAACGAAGCGGATAATGGCCCCAACTACAACTTACCTTGTAGTACTGTACGACATTATCTCTCGTAGTGCAAACTGCCACCTTCAGTATCCGTCCACAGCGGCAGGAACACCCGGCAATCCACCGGTCTGCTTTTGAGGCTGTGCCCATTGACACGTGTGCCCGACACGTTGTACTTTGCCTCGAATGTCTCTCATGAAGCCGAAGCCAGCACAGGGGAAGGTTACAACATCGTGAAGCGCCAGCTCGCCGCTGCGGCCGGCACAGCGCTACTGCTTCTTCTGGCGGTTCAGACTGCCAGCCCCATACCTGCACAGGCGCACGGCCCACAGCCCTCGCAGTGGGAGAAGTACAGCACACCGACGCACGAGGACCTGCTCATCCTGCCCGGCTCAGACATCATCAGCTTCGACATTGCCGGGTCGTCAGGCAAGACCATCTACGCGATAGGCGTCTGGAACGCCCCTTTGGGCTGCATCGAGAACTCGTATTCGGACGACAACATCTCGGCGGGGCAGGCTCCAAGGTTATGGAAGTCCGCCGACGGCGGCGTCACGTGGAGAGACCGGACCGACAACGTCCTCGATGCCGTCGGCCTTCCCGACTGCAACGACGATTCCGTCTCGTGGAACGACTTTGTGTTCTTCAGCGCCGTCGCTGCGGCGCCGGACGACGATGACCTCGTCATCATCTGCGGCTATGACGCGCTGCAACAGCCTCTCGTCGTCGCGTCAAACGACGGCGCGGACGAGTTCCACTACACCGGCTGCGGCGAACTCCGCGGCGAGATACTCTGCGCGGACGTGTCACCCGGCACGGACGGAGGCCGCAGTATCGCCGTCGGTACACTGGACTCCATATCCGGCGGCAGCGTGTGGCGCCTGGAGCCCGGCGCTGCCTGGGCACCGCACTGGGAGGACTCCGGCGACTACCCCGGATGGGCCGATGCGTGGTCCGGCTCCGGTGGTACCGGCACCCGCAGGGATATCTATGCCGTCACGTCCGTTGCCTTCTCTCCGGCGTACGAGGACGACCATGCCGTCGTGGCCGTGCTGCTGGCATACGCGGAGGAGCAGGACGGAGACCCCTACAGCGGATATTACGTGGCGGCGGGCGACTGGGATAGCGAGTCGTGGAACGTTCCGGCCGAATTCGACGGCTACCCGGTGGCTATAGCTCCGGACAACTCCGTCATCCATTCCGACGCGTCGATACCAACGTTCTTCCTGCGACACGTCACCGACCTCGCTCTGCCGTACGACTACCGGGCGGATGAATCCGACCGGCGTGTTCTACTGCTCGCCGTGAACGGTATCGAGCTCAACCCTGTCGATGGCAGCATGGTCGACGAGGGCGGATTCATGTTCTGGCTCAGCAACTCGTCCATGTCACGCGAGTTGCTCAACCATGAGCAGAACCCGCGGGTCACAAGCATCGCCTACCACGGCAGCTGTGATAAGCTAGGCAGCGCACTTGCCGGCTGCTTCTTGCCGGAGGCGCTCGCCTCAGAATGGCGCTGGTCACCGGAGATTGACGACTGGTTCAGCGACGATGGCGACCATGTCGACGGCGAGAACGTCCTCCCGTGCTGTGCAAGCGTTCTCGTGCTCCGCTCGGACTCGCTCGAAGAGTGCTGCCCCGACTGGGAAGCAGCCGAACAGCCCCCTTCCGGACAGTTCAATGCCCAGGTCGCCTTCACGCCGGACGGCAGCCGCGCATACGCAACGACAGAGGGCGACTCGCGGCACGGGCTGAACGACTATCGCTGGAGCGACGAGAGCGCCTTCTCGGTGAGCGATACGTCAACCCCCGGCGACCACTGGGAACAGACCGGCCTCATCGACACGATGATTCACGAGATACAGGGAGTCAACTACGACCCCGGAGCAGGCTGCCTCTACCTCCAGACCGGGAACCTGGAGTCGGACGACCAGGTCTGCGATTGCGACAGCATCTGGCGCTCGTGCGACGGAGGAGACTCGTACACCCGCGTGCTCTTTGGCCGGCCGGACGAGGATGACAGCGTTGAGGATGCGTTCGAGGACGTCATGGACAAGTACCATCGCGGGTTCTTCACGCCCCGAACGGAAGGCTCTCTCCAGGCCGCCGGAGTCCGCTACATCATCGGCGACGCCATTGATGAGGACGATGATGAGCAGGTCGAGGCAGACTTTGAGGCGGACGCTGTCTACCGTCTCTTTGAGGATGAAGGCGGCGAATGGAAGCGAATCAGCGAGCTCATACTCAACTACGAGGGGCTGCTTCTCATGGGATGCGACGGCAGCGAGGGCTCAATCCTCTACGTTGGTTTTGACAACCTCTGGTGGGACTACACCTCCAATCAGCCTCTTCCGTATCAGTCCGACGGGTCGGACCCCGACTGCCCTTGGGGCCATGACTGCCGGAAGGTGAGCGGCGTGGCGCGCTGTCTGGACCCGGACGCCCCGGGCTGCTGCGAACGCCTTGAGTGGGACTACCTCATTCGTGGACTTCAGGGCACGGCCGATACGGACGGAGTCTATGAGCAACTCCTGCTCTCCGGCGCACACTGCGGCGAGGGGGCCATCAGGCTCTGGGCCTTCGACGATGGGAACCGCTACTGGAGCACAGCCGGCGAGGATTCGGACAACTATGACTGGTGCGCGCGGGAGTTCATCAACGCCGCCTGGGGCCGTCTCTGGACCTACGACGACTGCTTCGCAATGTCAGCCCTTGCACCCGGGCCGGACGAGGAGACCCCTCTCATCCCATCCGACCCCTGCGTCTGTGTCAACGAGGAGTTCATCCTCGAGTGGGAGAGGCCCTGTGCTGGCTGCGAGTATGAGATAGAGATAGCGCTCGACGAGGACTTCAGACACGTGGTCCTCGACACGGCCGACTTCGTCGACAGGCCGAC
>JAUVYD010000013.1 GCA_030603265.1 Dehalococcoidia bacterium | reverse complement strand
ATGGAGAAGAAGGAACCGTACGCAAGCCAGGAGGAATACGAGAAGCGGGTCGTGCACTACCCTGATGTTCCTGAGGTGGAACTGAACCCGGGCTCCATGAGCCATATCGTCGCCACCGACAAGGTCATGCTTAGTATTCTCAGGCAGGAGCCCAACGCCTACTTCCCGCCGCATCGTCATGAAGCCGAACAGGTCATGATAGTAATCGATGGCGAACAGGACGAGATCGTCGAAGGAAAGCTGTATCACCTGAAGAAAGGCGATATCATCATGCTGCCTTCAAACATAGAGCACGGCGGCTACATCCCGGAGTGCGGCTGCAAGGCAATAGATATCTTCATCCCTCCCCGAGCCGACCTCCTGGCAAAGCTGGAGCAGGCGAAGAAGAAGTAGTACGGGAATACCCCTGCCCGCGGCCTTCTCTCATTGCGCTCGTGGAGCACAGCGCCGTTTCTCTATGGAGAAAACGGAGCTTCACTGGTTTGCGGCTGCCTTCTGCCTCATTCTTTTCCCTCCAGGCCTTGTCCGGCATCATTGGGGGCTGCAGTGCGCCTTCAGAGGTATCTGAAGGGATGCCAGAGTCGGGGTGAGCACAAGGGGAATCTATACTGATGCACATGAGACCATTTCGATGGTTGCCGGACAGTCGATTTCTTGTGCTCATCGTGGCTATAGCCGCGATGCTCGTACCGCAGGGCTGTAGCTCAGAACCGAAGATGTATTCGGATTCAGACGTGCCTGTCGTGGTTCGGAATGGCGACAGTTTTGTCCTCTCTCTTCCCGATAGTCCTGATACGGGGTACAGATGGGATGCCGAGTTTGAGGAGTCAGACTTTGAGCTTGTCTCCGAAGAACTTGTGTTTCCGGAGGACCGTGACTGCAAGCTCTGCTCGTGGGGCTACTATCGTTTCACGTTCACGGCGGCCGACGTGGGAGAGTCGGTCATTCTCGTTGCGCTTCGCGGGCCGCTGGAGCCGGATGATGTTGCCAGACAACATCTCTTCAACGTGACAGTAACTCCCCGCTGACTTCCGCGGCAGCCAACAGCGCGCCACTGTGCCAGCGGCGCGCTGAGTGACTGCGCCCCTCGGCGACCGATTCGGTCCGCAGGCGCCTGTGCCGGTCGTGACGGGCCTGCCTTGCCGCAGGGGCTTTTCCCCGAGGACTGCTATTCCACTGTGAAGCTTATCTTGATGGTGGCCTGCCAGTAGGCTATCTTGTTATCCTCTACGTAGCCGCGTGTATCGACCACCTCGAAGCAGCTCATGTTGCGGATTGTCTTGCCTGCCCTCTCGATTGCGACGCGGACTGCATCCTCGATGCTTGTGGGCGAGGAACCTGTCAGTTCGATGCTCTTGTAGACGTTGTTGGCCATGGTCTCCTCCTTAGTCTTTCGGTATGCTGGTGACTGCTTTGGATGTGCGTCGTTCCGCCGGTATACCATGAGGTGAGGCGGATTCCTGCTGTCTTGTCTTCGTGATGGCTCTCCAGTACCCGTGGGGTCGGGGTCGCCGTTGCGATGATACGCTGAAACTCGCTGATGCCTCCTCCTGTCGCGGGAATGCCTGCCGCAATACCCAATGCCCCGGACTCGGCCATCTTCCACGGTCCTGGCCGTTCCTGCGCAGCCCGGCCTCCCGGCCCCCGGCTGACTGCCCTCCGGGCAGAGCATATTCTGCCAGATATGACCGGTCTGTGCAGCAACTGATGCTGGTGACTTGACAACAGCTCTGAGGCTATCGACAATGATGGCAGGCGCGAGGTGGATATCTGACCATGAGAATCGGGGCGTTCAGCTTTCACGAACCGCTGCCCGAGTTGCATCAGCCGCATGCACTTGCCATGCTGCGTCCGTGGACGGACGCCGGAAGCGTGGGCGCGCTGGCGCTTCTGGACATTGAACAGCAGTTCGACGCGCACGAGTTGGCGACCCTTGCCAGACCCGGCTCGTTCTACGACTTCACCCGGTACCGGCCGACTGTTTATCTACGGGAAGGGAAGAGGGAACTATCGGTGCCCAACACCGTCGTCAGCTTCGCGCAACGGGCTGAAGGGCCGGACCTGGTAATCGTGAAGATGTTGGAGCCCCACATGTTCGGCGAGGTCTATGTTGAGTCGATCCTTGCGCTGTTGAAGGCGCTTGGAGTGCGACGCTATGTCTGGCTTGGAAGCATGTACGACATGGTGCCGCACACCCGCAGACTGCTTGTCAGCGGGGGCGCCGTCGGCCCGGCGGCTGAGGAGGATATGCGGCGCCTCGATATCCAGCCAACCAGCTACCAGGGTCCTTCCTCATTGACCTTCCAGATTGTCCAGAGGGCGTCTCTTCAGGGGATGGAGGCCATGTGGTGTATTGTCCATCTTCCTCAGTATGTTCAGGTGGACGAGGACTATGTGGGCAAGTTGAGGCTGATGGAGCTTCTCAGTACCCTCTATGATGTCTCAATTGATGAGGCAGACAGGGAGCGCGCCCGTGACCAGACCGGGGCGATCAACGAAGCTGTGCAGCGGAATCCTGACCTTGCGGCCGTCGTGCCCCACTTCGAATCACGCTACGAGGCGAAGCTGGGCCGGCGAGATGAGGAGCTGCCTCCTCTGCCCCGTGAGGTCGAGGATTTCCTGAATGGACTGGGAGACGGCGACAGAGTGGACTGATACCCGCCTTCTGACTCAATCGGTGTCGCTGATTGTCATTCCCCGGGCGAAACTGCCGGGGCCTCATGGGAAGAGGGAGAGCCCGGAAGCCACGGGTTGCCTTTCCCTGTTGCCCCGGGGAAGATTCACGAACGCAGGGCAGACAGCTGCGCCCCCGCCTCTTCCTCGATTTCGCGCCTCGTGGACAGGCGCATGGCTTCCAGGTAGTGAGTCCGAGCCAGACTTCTTGCCTTCTCGTAGGGCATGTCGAGCGCGTCGAGCGTCACTTGCCTCAGCGGCCCAGGATCTCGCCCTTCGGCCCAGCCCCGGGCGTTGGAGAGAGCCGCCCAGTAGAAGTTCCCGAGCGAAAGGTGCAGCCGGGCGTCACTGGGGTTGAGTTCGATGGCTGTCTGGATTATTGCGTATGCTTCAGCAATCCTGTCGGTGAGGATGTGGGACATGTAGAGAGTGAAGGCGTTGGTGCTTCTCTTCTGGCTCAGACAGAGCATCTTCAGCAGGCCTTCGCGGTCGGGAGCCGAATCGAGGAGGGCAACAACGTCCAGCGGGTCCTGGCTGTTGCTCAGTAACTCCTCCACGGAGGCTGTGTGGTCCATCTGGTCACTGAGCCGGAGGCACTCGTCGTGGACCTCCTTGAGCCTGTCTTCCCACCCACCGCTGGTGTACTTGCCTATGCTCACAAGTTCGTGTGGTCCGTCGATGGCGTCGACCGTCAGCCTGTCAACGAACTCCAGGCGGACTGCTCTGTGCTCTGTGATACGGTAGTGAAGCTTGTCGTGCTTGTCGAAAATCCCTCGTCCCCGGTGATACAACACGGCCAGTTCCCGCGACTCGACGAATGACATCATCTGCGAGTAGAAGAGAGAGGCAAGCGGGTTCGTCTCGATGGCGCCATCGGCTGGCTTGGGCGGAGAATGCCTGGCCCGGAACACGACGATATACCGGACTCTCTCCAGTGTTTCGTCAGAGGGTCGCTCTCTCTGTTTGCGAATAGCCATATGCTGAGTCCTTCCGAGTTCGGGTTCCGGGGCAGGGGTCGCACGCTGTACTTGTTTACGTATGTTAGGCGGGCCAGCTGTGACTGTCAATCGCCTTGCGCAGGGAGGCGCTGCAGCCGGACGGGAATTCGACGCGGAATTGGCCGCCACCTCTTGACACGTGACCGCGAAGCGATATGGTTCCAATTCGCCGGGTGGTTGTGTGGTGGCCGTTGGGGTTTCCCATACTTTGCTTCCCCGCACCGTGCTGTCGTGCCTCAGTGCATGCGCTACGAAAGGCAGGGTTCCCCCGGGCTGGTGGACATTGGCGCGAATGCGAGAGAGGTGCACGATGGCAGAGCTCAAGAACGTTCTGAGACCGAAGCGGGCCGTACCTGTTGGCAAGCGCTGGGTTGCTCGACGTGGAGACCGACGACACGCAAGAACCTGACATAGACTCGTTTGGCGGTCGTTTCTGTGGCGACCAGATAGACTACGAGCACGAAGACGCTGACTTCGACAGGCAGGGTGGTTTCCACAGCCTGTTCGGTCTGTAGCACCAGGGTCTGGCTGCCCTTGACTGCCGGCCCGTCGATCCGGCTCCCTTCACCGCGATTGTGCATTGGTGTGCGGCGCTGTCGTCCCGACGCCTGCGCCTCGTGTGCAGGAGAGGGGTGCCGCTTCACGTCAGCGGAGATTCCCTAGGCGCTTCCTCGCGGGGCGCTCTACTTGTCTTCTCTCATTTGCTACACTGGCCCCACCTATCAGTGAGGAGGAGTCAATGAAAATCACAGATGTTGAGGCCTTGGTATTCGATGCCGGATGGCGCCCATGGACGTTCATCAAGGTTTCCACTGACGAAGGGATAGCTGGATGGGGGGAGTGCAGCGTTGCGCGCGGCCCATTTGCTGTCGTCGGGGCTGTTGAGGACTTCAAGCCCCTGCTGATTGGCGCCGACCCGAGGGCCTACGAGACGAGATTCTGGGACCTGGCGCGGCTCTCGATACAGGGGCCTCTGGGCGTGAGGGCGAAGACCATCGCGGGGATCGAGTTGGCGCTGATTGACATCAAGGCCAGGGCGCTGGGCATCTCGGTGGTGGAGCTGTTCGGTGGGCCCATGAGGGAGGATGTCCGCCTCTACTGGTCGCACTGCGGCACAACCAGAGCACTCTTTCCTGAGATGGGCAAACCGCCCATCAGGACCATGTCCGATATCCATAGCCTCGGCAAGGAAGTGGTCAGCAAAGGCTTCAACGCCCTGAAGACCAATATCGTATTTCCCGGAGAGCCGGCCCGCGTCCATTTCCATGGTTTTGGCGGTGGTCTTGGCACAACTGACCAGGTGGTTGACAACGCCATGCTGTCGCACATAGAGACGCTGATGGGCACCTTCCGGGACGCAGTCGGCCCGACAATCGACATCTGCCTTGACCTCAACTTCAACTTCAAGCCGGAGAGCTGCACGCGAATCGCGAGGATGCTGGAGCCATACAAGCTGATGTGGCTTGAAGTGGACATGTACAGCCCGGAGGCCTTGCGCTCTATCAAGGACTCTTCGCGCACTCCCATCTGCACGGGAGAGAACTACATCTACATGCGCGAGTTCCTGCCGTATTTCCAGAGCCGCAGCGCGGATGTCTTCATGGTTGACGTCCCCTGGGTCGGCTTCAGCCAGTCGAAGAAGATTGCCGACCTTGCGCAGGTGTTTGAGTTCAACGTTGCTCCTCACAACTACTACAGTCACTTCGCCTCATTCATCAGTGCGAGCCTGTGCGCCGTGGTTCCGAACGTCCACATCATGGAGGTCGATGTGGATGACATCCCCTTGAGGGAGCAACTCGTCAGCAACATTCCGGCCATAAGCAATGGACGAATGGCCATTCCTTCCGGTCCCGGTTGGGGCACGGAGATCAACGAGGAAGTGCTGCGAGCACACCCGTGGAAGAAAGCGAAGTCTCACTGGTAGACCGGGCCTTCCGTTCGGCGACTCCTGTGTAGTAGAGGGCCGGGGCGTGAAGCTCCGGCCCTTTCTATTGGCATGTCTGCCAGCCTGGCAGCGCGTCCACGGAATGGTCCGGGACGCCGGATTTTACACAGGCTTTACGCACCGGTAACGCCCGGGTAACGGTCGACGCCTAGACTCTCTTCTGTGCCGAACAACTGGCAGAGGAGCCGAGTCGACGGGCCCGGAATGAAGCTCCTCTTCAGATACACGGCAACAAGAAGACAGAGGAGGAATATCGAAATGAAGAAGAGACGGAGTATCGTACTGGCCCTGCTCTCGCTGGTGACCGTTCTGGGGGCGCTCACTGTTGGAGCTGTCGCAGTAAGCGCGGATGACACCGGGTCCCTCGTTGAGGTGGATGAGGCAGCCGCGGCAGCCGGCGGCGGCCGACTGCATGCCGAGGGCGACGGAGTAGCCCTTCTTGGTGGAAGAGGGGTCGTGGATGTGAAGGGCAACGGAATCCTCTGGATAAGGGACCTGAGGGGCGACGCCCGGATTGACGTCTCCGGCTACGGCGACAAGGAGGAGTTCGAGGACGGCTGGATACAGTACTCGGGCTTTCGCGGACACGCACGCGTGTCGGGGAGTCGGGTCGTTGTCGGTATTGCAGGAGTGGATATTGACCTGCATGCCGGCGGCATCGGGCGAGTCATGCTCTGGGGCCATGGCACGTGCGTCATCAGCGGCGTGGATGGCGAGGAGACCTTCGACTGGAGTGCAGGTCGTGGCGAATGGCGTCGGTTTGGCTCAGCCCCGACGGCAGTGCCTTCTGTTTTGTAGACGCATTGCATGAGACGAAGATGGGGAGGTGTCGCCACCGGCGACACCTCCCTCAGCGGTGTAGAGGCGCCCGCGCGTCGGGTATAATCACAGCCAGAGGATGTCATGAGAGAACAGGCCACGCAGGCAAGGGTGTTCATAATCGATGACGAGCCACCGATAGTCGAACTGGCCCGCCTCTACCTTGAGCGAGAGGGCTATCGCGTGGAGGGATTCGGCACTGCGGCCAGCGGGCTGTCCCGCATCAGCGCCTCCAGCCCGGATCTGGTCATCCTCGACCTCATGTTGCCGGATGGCGATGGATTCGAGATCTGCCGACAGGTGCGCGCTCACAGTGACGTCCCGATACTGATGTTGACTGCCCGCGCCGATGATGTCGACAAGATTGTCGGCCTCGAGCTTGGCGCCGACGACTATATGACCAAGCCTTTCAATCCACGCGAGCTTGTCGCTCGCGTCAAGGCCATTCTGCGGAGACGCTCCCCTGGAGAGGCTGACTCTTCAGAGGTGCGTGTCGGACCCCTGACAGTGGACCTGTCCAGGCACGAGGCCAGGCTCCAGGAGCGGTTGCTGCAACTCAGGTCGAAGGAGTTCGCGCTCCTTGCGGCTTTCGCCCGGGCCCCGGGAATCGTACTCACGAGAGAGCGGTTGCTGGACAAGGTCTGGGGCTATGACTATGCCGGCGAGACGCGCACTGTCGATGTGCATGTCAATCACGTGCGGGAAAAGCTGGCAGGTTCATCTGTTGCCATCGAGACGATTCGCGGTACCGGGTACAAGCTCGTGCTCCGGGACGCACTGCAGGAGGGGACTGCTGCCGCCGATACGGCGCCGCAGTCGGGAATCTGAGCCATGAGCCTGCGTGGTCGACTGATTCTCTCCTACTCACTTGTGATACTCGTCTGTCTCGGCATCGTTGCTGTTGTGTTCGCCGTGATTCTGCGTGGCTACAGCGATAGGGTGACGACAGACCGCCTGCGGGATATGAGCGTGCCCATCTATGTCCAGGCCAGATCGCTTGCAAGCGGTCGGGCGACGTTGCGAGAGGTATGGACGCACCTGGAGGACCAGGCAGAGGAATCCAACGTGGCCATCCTTATGCTGGATGGTGAGGGAGAGGTCATCAAGGCGGCGTCTCCCTGGAGGCCTCTCGGAATCGATGAACTGGAGGTGCCGCCGGAGGTCCTGTCGGCTGCCGGCACGGTCACTGGCACGTGGATGGCCCCCGGCGGGCAGTCATTCGTCTACGTCAGCTATTCGCTGGCGAGCCTGTCTCTGACAGCGGAGGCGGACACGCAGCCGTCCGCGCTGGTGCTGGCGGTCCCTCGACGTGGTCTGCTTGCGACGTGGGGCGTGATACTCCGCCCGCTGGCGTGGGCCGGGCTCGTTGCACTGCTGTTCTCGATTGGCGTTGCTGTGCTGGTGGCGCGGTCGCTGTACCGCCCGGTACAGAGAATGACGTTCGCCGTCGCGGCAATTGCCGAAGGCAACTACGACCAGAACGTGCCCGTGTCGGGTCCTCCCGAGCTCAAGCGACTCGCTGCTGCGTTCAATGACATGGCGGTCAGGGTGAAGCTGTCGCAACAGCGACTTCGAGACTTTGTGGCAGACGTGTCCCATGAACTGAGAAGCCCTCTTACCTCTATCGGTGGCTTTGCTCAGGCGCTTCTCGACGGAACCGCCGAGGACGAATCAACACGGCGACGAGCAGCGCAGATAATTGCGGACGAATCGAGGAGAGTTGCCGCGCAGGTGGACGAGCTGCTGGACCTGTCGCGCGTGCAGTCCGGACAGATAGCCATGTCCTGTGATGACCTGCAGGTGTCCGGACTGGTCGGACTCTGCTCGGAGGTGCTGTCGACACGTGCGAGTGACAGAGAAGTGACCCTCGAAACCGATATCCCGGAGGGTCTATGCGTCATCGGTGATAGCGACCGCCTGGAACAGGTCATTGGCAACCTGCTCGACAACGCGCTCAAGCACAGCCCGCAGGGCGGCACGATACGCGTGACGGCGTGTGCTGCAGGCATGGACCGGGTTGAACTCTCTGTCGTCGACGAGGGCCCCGGGATTCCGCCCGACAACCTCGGTCACGTGTTCGACCGTTTCTACCAGGGCGCAGGTGTGCGGACCGGGGCAGGATTGGGTCTGGCAATAGCACGAGAGATTGTGCACGCGCACGGCGGTAATATCAGCGCTGCGAACGGTCCCGAGAGGGGGGCGGTATTCACGGTGAGGCTGCCCACCGGTCACCGGGAGGTGACGGGCGGACAGCCTCAACAGTAGCGTAGTTGCCCCGGGCGGGCTCAGGCCTTGTGCCCGGGGTTCTGGTGCGTTCTATGCCTTTGGTCAGACCGGGGTTGTGAGCTTGCCGATATTCTCTATCTCTACTTCCATGACGTCGCCCACCTTGACCACATAGTGGCCGCCCGCGGGCGTGCCGGTGAAGACCACATCGCCGGGCCGAAGAGTCATGAATTCGGAGATATAGCTGACGATGTGCGCCACACTGAACAGCATCTCTCCCGTGTTGGAGTCCTGAATGACCTCGCCGCTTATTATGCCCTTGATGGCAAGCTTCGTCGGGTCGAGGTCGGTCTCCAGCCATGGGCCGAGTGCTGATGACATGTCGAAGCCCTTCGCCCTCGTGATGAGGCTGTTGTCCTTCTTCAGGATGTCCATCATCCCGATGTCATTGCCGCAGGTATAGCCGAGCACGTAGTCGAGCGCCTTGTCCTCGGGCACGTTGCGTGCAGTCCGCTTCATCACGCAGCACAGCTCGGCCTCGTGCGAAAGCTTCTCCGTCAGAGCGGGATAGGGGATTGTTACGCCCGGGTCGAGGACCGTGGTCGCCGGCTTGAAGAAGAGTGAAGGCTCCGGGGGGATGGGCGCGCCGAGGTGCTTTATCTCGCCCATGTAGTTCAGTCCGCAGGCCACGATGATTGTCGGCTCTGCGGGGGCGAGCAGCTTTGCTTCAGCCAGTGCACAGAGCCTGGCGCCCTTGCTGAAGGCGCCGTAGAGGGCGCCCTCGAGAGCGTAGATGTCATCCCCTTCGATGATACCCCACTTTAGGGTGCCCTGATATTGGATGCGTGCCAGTTTCATGGTTCCTCCTTCTATGCTATGGCAAGAACGCAGCGTATGCGGATGCTGCCACGTGTTGCAATCGAGTCACTGTAGAACATGGCCCGTGAGCCGTCAAGGGCTGGTGTGTGGGGCGTGCCTCGTGTACTCCTGTCCGGAAGCCTGTTCACGAACGTGCCCGACCGATGGTGGCTCGACTGGTCCGTCTTCTGCAAGAGGAAGGCCCGGGAACCCCCGGGCCTTCCGGTCTAGAGATGCAGTTCTGGATGGCTACATGCCCTGCAACGTCGCGAGCTGCGCCAGTGCATCGTATCCGAAGTCGGCGGGAGAACTCACGCGGTATGTGTCCGGCACGGTCACCGGGGGTTCGCCCTTGATGGAGTTCACCATGTCGAATGCCTTCTTCACGTGTGCCTGATCTCCCTCGACAGATAGCACCACCGCGCCCTCCGAGCCGCCAACGCCGCCGGAGCATATGAGGAAGGCGCTGACTCCCGCAAGAACCGCCAGGGCCTCTATCTCCGTCACAACCTTGCCGGTAACTGCCGGCGACAGCTTGGCGGGGAGTCCGTGGCTGTACTTGTAGTAGTAGATTCCGCTGTGTTCGCAGGCCTCCATGACTGACGGCACCATCTTCTCGAGGCCGGCTGCGATTATCAGATGCGAGTTCCTGCCGGTTATGATGGGGGTGAACATCCCCCATGTGCCCCCCTTCACAGAGGAGGCCATGATGCCGGCGTTGCCCTGCGGGTCGATGGCGTTGGCTCCCTTGATGAAGACATCCTCAGGCCCGAAAGCGAGTATCTCCACGTTGGAGTCCGCATTCTCAACGGGCTTGCCATCCCGCACTACGTGCATGGTGCAAGGAGGAGGAGAGGTGTTGGCGTTGGTGGCGCCGTTGACAACCATGCCCACTGTCTGCTGTGCTTTGGGCTCAACCGTGATGTTGAACAGCTCCTCGCTGACGTAGGCGTTTGTCACACCGCGGCCGAGGATAATCATGCCTTTCTTGAGGGCAGCCTTGACCTCGGGCAGTTGAACTACTGCCTTCGCGATGAGGCGTCTCGACTCGGCAGGATTCAGCGTGACGAGTGCGGCGATCTTGTCCTTTCCGGCATCAGGAACACTGACTTTGTAGAACATCCAGGAAACCTCCTTGTGCGTGAATAGACTGCGTGTGTGGCTGGCAGCGTATGGTCTGACCGGAAACCGGGGTTGGTCGAATCTGCACGTGGCCCATTGGCAGTTCGGCTATGGTAGCGTGGCCCCCGAAGAGTGTCAAGGCGGAGTGGCAAAGGGGTTCGTGGCATCTGGAGGTTGGTTCTGTGGTGGTGCTCGACTATAATGCAGCGATAGCTATGGGAGCAACCGTTGTCATCGGCCTGGGCAATCCTGGGAAGGAGTATGCCGCCACGAGACACAATGTGGGGTTTCGCTGTGTCGACCACTTTGCGAAGAAGCACTCGGCGCGCTTCTCGCGCACCGGCTGCCGCTCGAAGCTCGCCGACGTGACGCTTCGTGGCAGACAGATCGTGCTCGCAAAACCACGGACCTACATGAATCTCAGCGGCGAGGCCGCAGTCTGTTTCGTCCGGGCGCACCGGATTCCCGCCGAAAACCTGATACTGGTCTATGATGACGTGGACCTGCCGCTCGGGAAGGTCCGCGTGCGGCCCTCCGGAGGGCCGGGGGGGCATAAGGGCATGAAGTCTATCGTTGCTTCCTTGAACACTGAGAGCTTTCCCCGTGTCCGCGTCGGCATCGGGCGGCCGGACAGTGATGGCAACTTCCCGTGGTCGGAGGAGGCGCTCATCCGCTATGTGTTGGGCCGATTCACTGCGGGAGAAGAGACCGCTATTCAGGAGTCAATCTCGCTGGTCGGTGATGTGCTGGAATGCATCATCCTGGAAGGCCTCGATGCTGCAATGAACCGCTACAACTAGTTCTACTGGTACTCGGCGTATCTGCAGGCAGGAATGGTGTGGTGTTCTGAGAGGTGAATTGCGGTGTGGGAGGGGGCGGCGTGGGCAATGTGATGCGGGAAGTGCGGCACAACAACCCTTGTGATGCTCTCCAGCCGCTGGGCATTGGCCCGGCGTCTCACGTCGTGTCGAGAGATAAGTATGGTGTCCCCCGAATTCTGTTCGACGTCGGATTCGGTGAACCGGTTCATTCGCCCTTTCTCCTGCCTTGCCGTCTGCCGTAGAGGCGTTCCGTGAAGCCGCCATCTCGTTCGAATGCCTCTGCCTGCGCCGCCAGTTGCCGGTCCATCAAGTGGCAACAGAGGTTCAAGAGAGATAGTGCCGCGTTGGCCTCCAGTCCCGCTGAAGAAGCAGACCTGCACGGACTCACACCGACTGACACGGACGGGGGCTTCGTATTCTGGTTGTGGTTTCCCTGGTTGGGGCCTGGCCGGGCAGCGGTTTCGTCGTTGGTTCTTCTGTCTGTGTTGGTCTGTGGTCTCGGGTTGTCAGTGGCGGTCCATGTTCGTCCGTGTCTCTGGTTCTTTTCAGCCAGCTCCAGTTCTTCCCCGAGTCAGCTCCGCACCCGCTCCACGGTTGCGCAGTGCCGAATGCTCCGGCGGCCAGAGCTGCAGCCCCCGTTGCCGCAGGAAATCCTCACAGTCCAGGCGCAGTTCTTCGAGGCTCGCCCGGGCCACGTTGGTCAGCTTCAGCTCCATTTTCTTGGACGTACCGCTGGCCTGGCTCCCCTCGGTGCCTGTTCTGAACACCACTCCTCTGGTATGGTGGTGGGTGTGTACCGGGTGGTGCGGCGTGAAAGAGTCTGAAAATCGTGCCTCAAACGTGTCTCCCTGCCTCAACATCGTGGTAGGATTCTTGCCATGGAATGCCTCACTCTCCTGTTGCATTCCACGTCGCCACGTTCCTGCGGCGTCTTGTAGTCGAGTTGGGTGGTAGTGAAGGGAGGTGCTCTCGTGAAAGTCCTTCTCGTATATCCGCGGATACCAGAGACGTTCTGGAGCTTCAAACACGCATTGAAGTTCACCTCGCGGAAGACAGCGTTTCCTCCTCTCGGGTTGCTCACCGTTGCTGCCATGCTTCCCTCCGAATGGGAGAAGAAGCTGGTGGACATGAACGCAGCGAAGTTGCGTGACAGAGACCTGCAATGGGCCGACTACGTCTTCATCAGTGCCATGGTTGTGCAACAGGACTCCGCGCAGGAGGTCGTCAGCAGGTGCAAGGCATTCGGCACGAAGGTGGTTGCCGGCGGCCCGATGTACCGGACCGGGTACGAGGACGTTGGCTTCGATGACGTGGACCACATCATCATGGGAGAGGCCGAGAACATACTACCGCAGTTCCTTCAGGACCTTGAGAACGGGTGTGCCGCGCACATCTATTCGTCCGACGAGCGACCGGACATCGCAGCCAGCCCTGTTCCTTTGTGGTCACTGGTCGATGCCGGGAACTACCAGATGATGAGTCTGCAGTACTCCCGTGGTTGTCCGTACAACTGTGAATTCTGCGACATCGTCATCATGAACGGGCATGTGCCGCGAACGAAGAACCGCGAGCAGATTGTCGCCGAACTGAGCGTGCTGTATGACCATGGCTGGCGAGGGAGTGTCTTCTTTACGGATGACAACTTCATCGGCAACAAGAACAAGCTGAAGGCGGAGATACTGCCGACAATCATGGAGTGGAGCAGGGAGCGGAAGTACCCCTTTGCCTTCTTCACGGAGGCATCCGTCAACCTGGCTGATGACGAAGAGCTGATGCAGCTCATGGTGGACGCGGGTTTCAACATGGTCTTCGTTGGCATTGAGAGCCCCAACGAAGAGAGCCTTGTTGAATGCAACAAGATGACGAATACGGGGCGCGACCTGATAGAGTCCGTGAAGACTATCCAGCGGCACGGCATGCAGGTCCAGGGTGGCTTCATCGTTGGGTTTGATGGTGACCCGCCGTCCATCTTCCGCAGTCAGATAGACTTCATCCAGAAGAGCGGCATCGTAACTGCCATGGTCGGCGTGCTAATGGCTCCGCCCGGCACCCCTCTGCATAAGCGATTGGAGGCAGAGGGCCGACTCCAGCCTGGTGGCACCGGCACCAACACCGATGGTTCCACAAACATCGTCCCGAAGATGGGACTTGAGAAGCTGACTGCCGGCTACAAGCAGGTGGTCAGCACAATCTATTCACCGCGCTACTACTACGAGCGCGTGCGTACTTTCCTGGTGGAGTATCAGCCAAGGGGTAGCCACAGAGGCAACTATAGCCCACGCTACATCCGCGCGCTGTTCAGATGCATGTGGACGGTCGGTGTGAAGCAGAGAGGGAGGACCGATTTCTGGAAGGGGTTTGCCTGGACTGTGCGTCACAAGCCACGGTGCTTCCCACTGTTCATCAGCTTCGCGGTGCAGGGCTGCCACTTCCAGATGGTTGCGGCACACGCGGGCGTTGAATAGACATGTTGAGTCGAAGTTGTGGGTCGCTAGCGGTGGGCCGACACAGGTAGGGTGTTCCGCGAACCTCCCGAATTCCTGGTGTACACAAAGGCAGACTGTGGGGCATAGCTTCGGTTGGTTTGCATGTACATAGTAGGGACTGAGGCCAGCCGATGTCCTTCGGGAGCCCCGGCATTTGTCGGGGTCCTGGAGAGAGAACCGTGTCGGTGGTTCAAGCCGAACAGTCCTGGGCCGAAACCCGGAGGATGGAGATAAGCATGGTGTCCCCCTGATTCCAATCGTCTGCTTGCCCGTGTGTCCAGCAGTCTTTCTCATGCTCTTCCTAGGAGCCTGTCGGAGTAATGTTTTGCCTGAAGCTAAATGCCCCCGATTCTTAGGTTGCTCTAGCTTTGACTCAGGGATTACTCGGACACACTCCTAGTGAGGTCGGGGAGTTCGTGGCCTTCCCGCGTGAATCTTGGGGCCGTACTCACGACGTGCCTCCAAGAGGCCGGCTTGCCTTGACACGCGGCAGGTGTCAGAATCCTCGAGAAACTATGTACGCTGCATTGTGGTGTGGTGGCACTCCAGCCCGCGAGTTCGGCCATTGGGCGGCCCGTTGGTGAAACCATGAGCGAACTCTACTACTCCCAACGTGTGCAGACACTCAAGCAGGCTCCGCGCCCGCGGATTGGAACTGGCTTCTGGGCAGCCTTCCTGAGTTATCTTGAACGACTCTCGCAACAGAACTACTTCTGCAAGGAGTTCGCTGGCGAGTGTGCCGACGGCGAGCCCGTTTACCGGTCAGACTCAGCGATTGCCTCGCGCCTCAGGGAGGAGTTGGGCAACGTGACATGGCCCATCACCACGGAGGGAAAGCC
>JAUVYD010000122.1 GCA_030603265.1 Dehalococcoidia bacterium | reverse complement strand
CCTGCATGGCCGGCGACTGAACGCAGGAAGAACACACGCATGTGCGTCGCGTTCCACCCCACCACGGCGCAGCACTCACGCTCGACCGGGGCTCCCACCGTTTGAAGCGCGGGGCCCTTGTGCCACCAATCATGCGATGCTAGAGTGCGTAATCGCCAGTGTGCCCGGGCACGAAAACACAGGCGCGACCTCAAACACAAGGAGGCTTTTGCAGTGGGCAGAAGCATGGTTACCGGAGGCCTTGGCCTCATAGGGCGACAACTGGCCAGTCTCCTCCTCGACGAGGGAGAGGAGGTAGTGATTCTCGATGTTGCCCCGGTATCGGGACTTGCCCCCCGGCTCAGGGAGAGAATCGAATACGTGAGGAGCGACCTGACCAATTGGGCGCAGGTGCTGGACGCCGTCAAGAACAGCAAGGTCGACACCATCTACCACGTGGCTGCAATCCTTCCTCCGGGCACCGAGCAGAACCCTGCGGCCGCCTGGGATATCAACCTCACTGGCACGTACAACGTCCTCGAGGCAACCCGACTGCTCGACATCGGCCAGGTGGTATTCGCCAGCACCACTGCCGTCTGGGACAGTACGGTGCCCAACATCATTCCCAACGACCAGGCTCAGTATCCGGTGACGATGTACGGCACCAGCAAGCTCTGCTGCGAGCGCCTCGGGGAGTACTACGCCCGGCGCTACGGCATGGACTTCCGCAGCGTCCGCTTCATCTGCATCATGGGGCCCGGCAGGGTGCCCGGCGTGGGCTGGACGGCCTACACCTCGCTGGTCATCGATGAGACCGCGAAGGGCAAGCCGTACGTGCTGAAGGTGAAGAAGGACCTGCGGCTGCATTTCCTCTATCTCAAGGACGCCGCACACGCGCTCTACGACCTCAAGAAGGCAGAGAGGTCCCGGCTGACACGTTGCGTCTACAACGTGGACGGATATGCGGCAACGACGCAGGATATCGTCAACGCCATCATGAAGCACAACCCGGACGCACAGATAGAGTACGACTATGACCCGGAGTACCAGCGAGTCATGGACACAGAGTACGTCAACCTGACCAAGCGTACAGACGACAGCCTCGCACGGCAGGACTGGGCCTGGTCGCCGCACTTCACGCTCGATACGGCGGTGGCCGACTTCATACACGACGTCCAGACAGGCGCGACTCTCCAGGCTTAGCATGGTGCGGGCCGACGAGACGCAGGGCGCCGTGACGGACATACACGAGCAGTAAACAGGAGGTCTTTCGATGCAGAAAATCAAGCCCGAACAGAAAGAGGAACTCGCGCAGAAGGCTTACGAGGCTGGCTACAAGTACCAGCTTGAGAAGAGATGCTGCAGCCAGACGTCGCTGGCCGGCCTTTTCGAGGTCCTCGAAATCCAGTCGCCGGAAATCTTCAAGGCGGCCACCGGACTCGCCGGTGGCGGCGCTCTCTTTGGCGATGCCGGATGCGGCGCCTACGACGGCGGTCTGCTGCTCATCGGCATGCTGAAAGGACGCGCGATGGACAATTTCGTCACCGAGGAGACAAACAGGTTCAAGTGCTTCGAGGTCGGCCGGGAGCTGCACAAGAAGTTCATCAACGAGTACGGTACGGTCATCTGCAGGGACATCGAGACCAACGTTCTTGGACGCCCGTTCTTCCTTTCAGACAAAGACGACTATGCCAAGGCGGATGCCCTGGGAAACCACAGCACCGTCAGTCCTGACGTTGTGGGCAAGGCATGCAAATGGACCGTCGAGGTCATCTTCGAGCAGGGTCTGCTTGAAGAACTGAATGCGCTCCGGGAGAAGCAGGCTGTCCCCTGAGGCAGAACCCGCAGCGGCCGTGAGATGAGACTGCGGAGGGGGCTTCGTTCGCCCCTTCCCTCTTCTCAAGGGATCCGTCGGAAGGCACGTCGCACCCGGGCCACACGCAGGGCTATTCAGACAGCACCAGGCAGCACCCTCCATCCCACGGGACCACGCCTGTGTAGAGAGGAATTGGGCACAATCAGCACGGTCCGGTATCGCAGCAGCCCACAGTCGGGCTATTGACTTTTCGAGGGGGCGTGGATACGCTGGGTACTCAGGCGCACCCGAGGATGGCTCTCGTTTCACGGGGTCTCGGCAGAGCCACCACCAGTCTCATCCCGGGTCGCGAAGCGACAAGATGCCCGCACCGTCCAACGCCATTGGCAGGATACCGTCAGGAGGCAGCCACGTCCGACAGGGCCGCAAGACAATGATCTCCGAATGGCGGCTCAACGCACTCCTGAGCGGTCGGAGACCTGACAGGGTGCCGATCTTCCCCTTCGAACTGAGGGGCTTCGCCGCAGTGGACGCCGGCTATCCTATCGCCGATGCATACCGTGATGCAGCTCTGTCCTTCGGGGTCCAGGTCCGTGCGCTCGAGCAGTACGGGCTCGACGGTTTTCCGCGATACTCCTATGGCGCGTACGGGGGATGGGAATTCGGGGGTGAGGTCCAGTTCCCGGAATCTGAGTGGCAGCAGGCGCCGACGGTTCGTCGGCACCCCGCACCGGACGAGGAGGCGGTTCTGGCCCTGGAAACGCCTGACCCAGCAAGCTCCGGCTGCCTTCCCATCGCCCTGGCGTTCTCCCGGCTGGCTCGCCAACACGGACGCTCCGTCATTCCGCCGATAAATGGCGTCTTCACCACTGCCGGCAATGTCTGCGGGCTCGACAAACTATGCCGCTGGACCATACGGAAGCCGGAACTGGCACACAGACTGCTGCGTGTCGTCACCGAGCACCTCGTCCAGGTCGTCGAACTGTGGGTCAGCACATTTGGTGCTCGCATCTGGGGCTGGACCTCCGAGCCGTCGTGCTCGAACCAGGTCATCTCGGCCCGAACCTTCGAGGAGTTTGTGCTCCCGTATGAGAAGGAACTGCACGAGAGAATGCTTGGACTGGGCATCAGGCATATCCTGTCTCACATCTGCGGTGACCAGAACCTCAACCTGCAGCACTGGGCCAGGATCCCGATGGGCGAACCCGGGGTAGTGACATTTGGACATGAAGTTGACCTCGACCGGGCAATCGAGTACATGGGAGCCACGTGCATAATCGCGGGCAACGTCGAGCCGGCCATACTCCAGAATGGGACACGCTCAAGCGTGTACGCTGCTTGCGCTGCCGCAATCGAGAAAGGCAAGCGGGCACCACTTGGATTTGTGTTGATGCCCGGCTGCAGCACGCCACCGTACGCGAAGAGTGACAGCGTGCGCACAATGGTCGAAGCGGCAACTGAACTGGGGGGCTACAGCTAGGCAGGAAGCGGTTCGGACGCCTCAAGAAGGGGTGGATGACCCGGGCCGGAAAGAAGAGAGCACGGAGAGAACCGAGCCGCAACAACGGGGGCCTGTGCGACGGGCCAGCCTTCGATGTGTCGGGCTCTCCCGTGGCAAGAAAGGAGGAACATGTGGAGACACAGGACTATGCCTCACTGAGACTCAGGGACGAGGTCATAGACAAGGGTCTGTGCCCGCTCTGCGGGGGCTGCGCAGGTGGATGCCCCTACCTGGGGCAGTACAAGGGGAAGATAGTACAACTGGATTGCTGCACCCTCGTGGACGGGAGTTGCTACCGCAACTGTCCCAGAACGTACACGGACCTGGATGCCCTGAGCCAGAGCGTGTTCGGGCAACCGTTCAGCTCCGACGACATCGGCATCGTCAGGGGGGCCTACCTGGCGAGGGCAACTGAGCCGACAGTCCGGGCAGCCACCGGTGGAGGAGGTGTGATTGCAGCCCTGCTTGCCGCAAGCCTCGGCGCGGGCATCATCGATGCAGTTGTCACCACAAGCATGTCGCCGGACGACCCGGAAATCCTGCCCGCAAGAAACCCCATTGGGGCACTATCGAGCGATGAGACTCCGGTACCCGTCCTTGCACGAGGCAAGGACGAGGTCCTTACGCATGTGGCCGCAGCACATCGCATGGCCCGCGTACTGGCAGGTTTCAACAGTATTTCCAAGGAGGGCGGCGAAAGCCTCGGCATGGTGTGCCTGCCCTGCCAGGTCGCGTCACTGAGGAAGCGCACAAGTGGTCCGGCCGACAACAGGACCGGCATCGAGAACGTGTGCTTGCTGATAGCCGAGTTCTGCGCCGCGAAGAGATGGCTCGAGCCCGGCGAAGACAGGCAGGTGACGAACAAGGCGTGCAGCTACTGCTGGGACTACACAGGTGAACTCGCCGACATCTCGGTCGGTTCGGGCCGTGCCAAGTTCCAGGATTGGAACGCAGTGCTTGTTCGCTCCGAGGCAGGGATGCGCGCATTCGAGGCGGCTTGCGACGGAGGGGCCATCGAGCGTCAACCTCTCCCGGATGAGAACCTCGCGGCCGAGAAGAAGGCCTCCATGGACAAGAAGAGGAGGGCGGTGCGAAACATCATTGACACGACAGGCGACAGGAACAACATGCTCTACCTGGGCATGCCTCGCCCTATCGTCGATGCACTGCTTGTCGAGGCATGAGTGCGAGGTCCACACAGATGCCCAACTACCGCTTATTGAAGGAGGGTGAATATGGAGGGTATTGATGTCGATGCCCCTGGAACCACTCAATTGCTGATGGGGAACGAGGCGATTGCCAGAGGGGCGCTTGAAGCAGGGCTCGGGTTTACCGCCCAGTATCCGGGCACTCCATCCTCTGAGGTGTTGTCTGCACTTGCTGCAGTCGCCAAGAAGATGAACTTCCACGCCGAGTGGTCCGTCAATGAGATCGTGGCAGTCGAGGCTGCCGCCGGGGCCTCTTTCGCGGGCATTCCCGCTCTGTCGGCCATGAAACAGAACGGAGTCAATGTGTCTTCCGATTTCCTCGTCAACCTGGGGATGACGGGTAGCGGGAGCGGCGGACTGGTACTCGTGACAGGGGACGATCCCTCGGCAATCTCCAGTTCCAACGAGGAAGACTCCCGCTGGATATGCAAGTGGATGGACATGCCCCTCCTGGAGCCAAGCACAGCCCAGGAAGCCAAAGACATGGTGAAGTGGGCATTCGAGGTCTCGCGCATCGTGGAAAACGCGTGCTTCGTGCGCGAGACGACCCGCCTGGCACACACAAGAGGCAAGGTTGTTCTCGGCGATCTGCCGAAGGGAAGGAAGACCGCCTATTTCCCTGACGTGTGGAACATGTGCAGCCCAACCAAGAGCCAGTTCACCTCCGGTCCTTTCGGCATATTGCACCACAAGCTGCACGAACGGCTGAAGAAAATCGTGCCCGTGTTCGAGGACTCGGAGTTCAACGAGTACGTTGGCCCCGAGAAACCCGAACTCCTCGTAATCACATCGGG
>JAUVYD010000037.1 GCA_030603265.1 Dehalococcoidia bacterium | reverse complement strand
CGAAGCCAGTCCACCCACTCCGTCACTCCCGTTCCGGTCTTGCATGACAGCTCGAAGAATGGCGCACGGGCATTGAGGTCGCGGACCGAGCGCTTGAACTTCTCAACGTCGAAGTCAACGTATGGATAGAGGTCTGACTTGTTGATGACGACCGCATCGGCGTCCGCGAATATCAGGGGGTACTTGAGTGGCTTGTCGTCGCCCTCAGGCGCGCTCGAAATGACGACCTTCAGACGCTCGCCAAGGTCGAACTCGGACGGGCATATCAGATTGCCCACGTTCTCGATGATGACCAGGTCAATCTCGGACAGCGGGAGCTTTTTCAGAGCTGCATCCACCATGTCCGCGATGAGTGCGCAGGTCTCGGGCATGCTCTTCGTGTTGATCTGGACGACGGCGTCTGACGCGTCCCGCACCATCTCCGCGTCGACGGTGGAGGATACGTCGCCTTCAATGACTGCCACGCGTATGCCGGGGCGCAGAAGCTCGAGTGTGCGCAGGATGACACAGGTCTTCCCCGCGCCGGGGGCCGACATGATATTGATGGCAGCGCAGCCGTTCCGGTCAAGTGTCGCCCTGTTGCTTTCGGCTGTCGCGCTGTTTGCCTCCAGTATGTTCTGGATGAGCTCTATCTTTTTCACGATACCTCCATCTCCTTGATATACAGTTCACGGCCCCCCGAGATGTCCACCTCCGACGAGTTGCAGTCGGGGCATGTCCACGTCCGACCCTCCGGCTCGAACACGCTTCCGCAGGCCCTGCAGCGGAGCCGCACGGGCAACTCCTCGAACTCGAGCGTCGCGCCCTCGGCCACGGTGTCCTGGCTCATGTGCTCGAAGTAGAACCGAATGCTCTCCGGCGCAAAGCCCGTGAGGACTCCAACGACTATTCGTATCGTCTCAACCCTCTCTATCCCGGCCTCGCTGGCCTTCTGCTCGACGATACTGAGCAAGCTCTCGGTTATCCCATACTCGTGCACGATGTCCTGCCTGCGGGTTGCCGTGAGAAGCGACCGGGACTAGGAACCCGTGTCTCGTCCCGTTTTGTCGCCTGCGACTGAGCCCAGCACGCCATTTATCAGCCGTGGCGACGCGTCGCTGCCGAAGCTCTTGGCGAGTTCAACTGCCTCGTTGATGCTCACCTTGAGTGGCGTGTCGGCGGAGTACTTCATCTCAAACAGCGCCATGCGCAGTATGTTGCGGTCTATCGCCGCCATCTGTTGCACGGGGAAGAGTGGTGCGTGGCGTGCTATGACCGTGTCCAGCTGGTGGCAGTGTTCCAGAACTCCCTGGACCATGACGCTTATGAAGGCGTAGGCTTCCTCTCCAACCGAGTCGTCGTAGACCTGGCGGGCAAGGACTTCCTCTGCCTTGTGCGTCGTGGTGTCGACTTCGTAGAGGACCTGAAGGGCGATGCTGCGTGCCCTGCGACGTGAGGCCATGCTTATGCGGACGGCGCTGGATCTTCGATCGCGGCGATGTCCTCGACTCCGGAGATGTTTATTGTCTGTGTCTCGGGACTTGTTCGCCTGATAAGGCCGCTCAGGACCGTGCCCGGCCCAATCTCGTAGTATGTAGTCACACCATTGAGGGTCATGTACTCAACAGATGGCTGCCACTGAATACACCGCCTGAGTTGGGAAAGGAGTTCCTCTCGTATCGCTTCCCCATCAGCAAGTGGTAGAGCTGTCACGTTGGAGACTACAGGGATTCTCGGAGTACGGAACTCGAAGGACTCCATGAACCGGTTGAACTCGTCCAGGACCGGGTCCATCAACGTCGAGTGGAATGCGCCGCTGACGTTGAGAGGGATGACGCGTCGGGCGCCTCTCTGTTTCGCCAATTCGGCTGCTACCTCAAGCCTGTCGACGGCGCCGCTTATCACAAGCTGTCCCGGTGCATTGACGTTCGATATTTCGACTCCCGCCGTGGCACAGACCTCCTGAAGCGGCGTGCGGTCCAGGGCAATCACCGCCATCATGCTGCCGGGACTCTTCAGTCCGGCCTCGTACATGAGGCGACCGCGCTCCCGCACAAGCTTCAGGGCATCTGCAAAGCTGAGTGAATCCGCCACTACGAGCGCAGTGTATTCACCCAGGCTGTGACCGGCGAGGAACGCAGGTGTGGGGAACTTGTTCCCGAGAGCCTGCTGCGCAGCCTTCAAGCAGGCCATGCTCGTGGCGACAAGGGCTGGTTGTACGTTGATGGTCCTGGTGAGTTCCTCGGAGGGGCCCTCGAAGCAGAGTGTCGAGATGGGGAAGCCGAGTGTTGCGTCAGCCTCGTCAAAGACAGCATGGGCTGACGAGTACGCCTCGTACACGCTCAGGCCCATCCCGACCTTCTGGGACGCCTGACCCGGGAAAACGTATGCGGCCCACGCGGACATCGCTACTTTTTCTTGGTTGTCGAGGTCACCACAATGGCTTGCCGGCCGCGGTACATGCCGCACGTGGGGCAGACGCGGTGGGACAGCTTGGGACTCTTGCAGTTGGGGCACACATCCAGCGATGGTGTGGAGAGCGCGTGATGACTCCTGCGCATTCCTTTCCTTGACTGGGATGTTTTCTTCTTGGGCTCAGCCATCTAAATCTATCTCCCGTATGCCCGGACAATCGGCCCGGCACAATGGTCTCATGGGCAAGTGCAACACGATATGTTGGCGGATAATCTCTCCTAAGTCAAGCGAGTTGTCGGGACCTATTCGCACTTCGCCGTCTTCCTCGAAGCCGTCGGCGCCCCTGCGGTGGGCGTAGCGTGGGTCGGGATGAACCTGCTCTTCAATCGTGAAGTGCACCTGTGCGCCGAACTGGCGGAGACAACGGGTGCATTCCATGACGACGTTTGCCTCGCCTTCGCCGGTCAATGCGATACCGCGGCCTGTGTGAGTGAGGTTGACGCTTCCAGTCACGAGGGATGATTGGCCTTCGGCAAGGATACTGTCAATGCGGCACGTAACGCTGCTGCCAACGGGCTGCTGGAGCAGGGCGCTCACGTTGAAGAGAGCCTGTATCGGGTTTCCGGCGAGGGAGTCGGGCGTCAGCATCGTTCTGCCAGGAAATGTACAACATGCGTAGCGTTGCAGGCAAACGTGAAGGCGCTGTCCCGTACGTGCCGCGGCCAAATGAAAAGCAGAGGGCAATCTGCTAAAATTGGCGGACATGAGCAAGAGTTGCCAGGTCGTCGTCATCGGAGCAGGTCCGGCCGGTCTGGCTGCGGGACTCTACGCTGCTCGCTCGGGTTTGAGCACAATCATCATTGAGATGGCTTTTCCCGGCGGGCAGATTGCCAATGCTCCACGTGTGGACAACTACCCCGGTTTCGTCGAAGGCATCTCCGGAATCGAACTCGGGCAGTACATGCACAGCCAGGCGGAGCAAGCGGGCGCCGAGACGCTGACGGCCGAGGTCTCCTCGCTTGTGCCGGCTACGCAGGGCAGTGGAGGGCACCATGTGGTGAAGACCTCGGAGGAAGACGTCATCGCCGAGGCTGTGATTGTGGCTACCGGTGCTCGCTACCGCATGTTGGGTGTGCCCGGAGAGGCAGAGCTGACCGGCAGGGGGGTCTCCTACTGTGCCACCTGCGACGGTCCCTTCTACCGTGGAAAGAAGGTTGCTGTGATTGGTGGTGGCGACACTGCGATTACCGACGCGCTCGAGTTGACGACGTTTGCCAGTCAGGTGACCGTGATTCACCGCAGGGATGAATTGCGCGCGAGCAGAGCTCTGCAGGAGAAAGCCGGGAACAACCCGAAAGTTGCTTTCCTGTGGAACGCGGTTGTCGAAGAGGTGCTCGGGCAGCCCGGGGTCAGTTCCGTGCGTCTGAAGGACACAAAGAGTGGTAAACTCTCTGAGTTCCCGGTGGAGGGTGTGTTTGTGGCGGTGGGTTCTGTGCCGTCGACCGGCTTCCTGAACGGGGTGATCGCTCTCGACGAAGCCGGGTGTATCATCATCAATGAACAGATGGAGACAGACATCGCGGGCGTGTTCGCCGCGGGAGACGTGCGCCACAATTCGGCGCGACAGGTCATAACCGCCGCGGGCGATGGGGCGACCGCCGCGCTTTCGGCAAGGAGGTATATCAGCTCACTATGAAGGTCATCTTTCTGAAGGACGTATTCGGTTCCGGCGAAGTCGGTGAGACCCGCGAGGTTGCACGCGGCTACGCGAGGAACTACCTGATGCCCCGGGGGCTTGCGATCGAGGCTACTCCGAATGCCCTGAAACAAGCCGAGTCTCGTATCCGACAGGAGTTGGAACGCAAGCAGGAACTGGCGCACAAGGCCGAGATACTCGCCGCACGTATTGAGGGACAGCAGATTGTTCTCAAGGCGCGCGTGGGAACTGAAAACAAGCTGTTCGGCTCGATTACAGGCGCGCATATTGCTGAGGAATTGAGCAAGCTTGTCGATACTCCCATAGACAAGAAGCATGTTGCACTGGACCGCCCGCTGCGGGAGGCGGGCAGTCACGACGTCAGGATCAAGCTCTCCGGCAAAGCAGAGGCGATGGTGACGGTCGTCATCGAACCGGAATCGGATGACGAGTCGTAGGCGACAGGGATGGTGGACCAGGAGAAGCTCCTGCCACACGACATCGAAGCTGAGGAGGCACTTCTCGGCTCTCTGCTCATCGACCCCGATGCCATTCTGAAGGTCGTCAGCACCCTCAAGGGCGTCGATTTCTTCGACGGGATGCACCGGGATATCTACGACGCGTGTCTGGCGCTGTACCAGCGCAGTGAAGCCATCAACCAGATTACCGTTGCACACGAGCTAATGCGGCTGGACCTCCTGGAGCGCGTGGGAGGGGCCGCCTATCTCAGCCATCTCATTGGAGCAGTGCCTACTTCGCTCCACGCCGAATACTATGGCAACATCGTGGAACGGATGTCCGTCATGCGCAAGCTCATCATGGCAGGCGCACGGATTGCGGCGATTGGCTACGAGTCGGGGCCGGATATCGATGTCAGTCTCAGCCAGGCCGAGGATGCCCTGTTCCAGGTGCGGATGCGTGAGAACTCCCGCGACTTCGTGTCAATCCGGGACGTGCTCGGCAGGTACTTCGACCAGGCGGGACGTACTGACGACGACAGCGTCGGTGGTAGTCCCCCTGTCAGGACGGGCTACGCCGGCCTTGACGGGCTGCTTGGAGGGCTGCAGCGGTCTGACCTGATCGTACTCGCGGCCAGGCCGAGCATTGGTAAGACCACGCTTGCGCTCGATATCGCCCGTCGCGCTGCTGTGCAGCAGAAGGCCTGTGTTGCGCTGTTCAGCCTCGAGATGTCGGCCGAGTCTGTCGTGCAGCGGATGCTTGCCGCGCAGGCGGACGTCGATTTTTGGCAAGTCCGGCTGGGCAAGTTCTTCGAGGTGGAAGAGCGGAAGGTGATGGAAGCTGCGGGGAGCCTGTCTGAAGCCGCGATCTTCGTGGACGACACTCCACAGGCCGGTACGATGACAATCAGGAGCAAGGCGAAGCGCCTGGCTTTTGAGCGACAGCTGGACCTGGTCATTGTCGACTACCTCCAGCTCATCCAGGGTGAGGGCAGGAAGGAAACGCGCGTGCAGGAACTCAGCCAGATTACTCGTTCGCTGAAGTTGCTTGCGCGCGAGCTTGATGTGCCTGTCATCGCCGTGTCCCAGCTCAGCAGGGCGGTGGAGTGGCGCACATCGCATCTGCCACAGCTTGCAGACCTGAGGGAATCAGGTACAATCGAGCAGGACGCAGACATAGTCGTGTTCATATACCGGGAGGACAAGTACGTCATGGAAGAGGAGTGGAACAGACTACATGACATAATGGGCGAGCCGTATCCGAAAGGCATCGCCGATATCATTGTTGCCAAGCACCGGAACGGCCCACTCGGGCAGATTAAGCTTCGCTTTGTTGACCGTTCGGTTCGCTTCGACAGCCTGGAGCAGGGGACGACTGCCGCCCCGCTCATCTAGGTGGGGTCATAGTAATATGCCGGGTCGGGTTCCGTACTCAGCGGCGCAGCCGGGTGGGTTCACCCTGGTTCCAGGTTCGTACGTCAGCCAGCTCATGCGCCAGGTCGAGGACCCGCTGGAGTTGAAGGTTACCCTGCTGACGTTCTACCTCTTGAGCCGTGCGCGCGAGTATCCGGCATATGCCACCCGGGCGGAGTTGGAACTGAGAGCGGCCTCCATCCTCGGGATAGCCGGGGAAGCGTGTGCGCAAGGACTGGACGCTGCAGTGCAGAGGGGAGTGATTCTGAGGCTCGTCATCCCTCTGGAGGGACAGGATACGGAGGTCTACTTCGCCAATATCGAGGCTGATATCGTGGCCATCGAGGAATTCAAGGCTCGATTGGCATCCGGAGGCACTGCTGTCGACTCAGTTCCGGTGCAGAATATCTTTGAGCTGTATGAGCAGAATGTCGGCATTGTCAGTCCGATGATTGCGGAGGAGTTGAAGGACGCGCAGCAGACCTATCCTGCCGGATGGATCGAGGAAGCCTTCCGTGAAGCTGTGCGCATGCGTAAGCTGAACTGGAAGTACATCTGTCGCATACTGGAGCGCTGGACAACAGAGGGCAAAGACAGTGGAGCGAATAGACCAGGTGTTGGGCCGATTGACCGGGACAAGTACATCAAAGGCAGATACGGACACCTTGTCAAACGCTGAGCCCGGACATCAGGAGGCTGGTCCTCCGCGTGGCGACGAGGGGCAATGCCCGGTGTGCCGGGGCGCCGGCTTCGTACATCCTGTCCTGCCGTCCGGCGCGCCTGACTTCTCGAGGGTTGTTCCCTGCCGCTGTCGGACGGTGGAACTGCTCAAGGAGAAGCAGGGTCTCCTGGAGCGATACAGCAACCTGGGCTACCTCTCACACTATACTTTCGAGACGCTGCGTTCCGGGGGACGTGTGGGGGCGTCGGAGCACTACCGGAGGGCGTGCGAGGCCGCGCGGCGCTTCGCTGACAGGCCGGAGGGCTGGCTTGTCCTGGTTGGGCCCGTGGGAAGCGGAAAGACACACATCGCCTGTGCAATCGCCAACTCACGGCTTTCCATTGGAGAGTCCGCGTTCTACGTCGGTGCGGCTGATCTGCTGGACCACCTGCGCGGGGCTTTCAGCCCGGGCAGCGAGGTGAGTTATGATGAGCTTTCCGAGCGGGTGAAGAACACCGCTCTGCTTGTTCTGGACGACGTGCGGGCGGAGGGGGCGACCCCGTGGGCGCGGTTGAAGCTGGAGCAGATACTCAATCACCGCTACAACATGAAACTGCCGACGGTGCTTACGACCGACACGGCCGTTGATGAGCTTGATCCCCGGCTGAACGAGCGGTTCCTCGATACCGAGTTCTGTGCCGTCATCACTCTGAGAGAGCCGCGTGGCAACGGCATTGACGTGCCGGCCTTGCCGGAAGGCCTCAGACAGGAAACGTTCGAGAGCTTCGACTACAGGCGTGTCGAGTTGTCCCTGGAGGAGCAGGAGAATCTTGAGGTGGCCTACAACCTGGCCGTCGAATTTGCCCGCCACCCTGAGGGATGGTTGGTCTTCGCAGGGATGAACGGATGTGGAAAGACACACCTGGCCGCTGCTATCGCCAATCACCGGTTGGCAGAAGAAAGCCCTGTGCTGTTTCTGGTTGTGGCCGACCTGCTCGATTTTCTGCGGTCAGCATTCGGACCTGAGAGCAAGGTGTCGTACAGCAAGTTCTTTGAAGAGGTGAAGCAGAGTCCACTGCTGATTCTGGACGATTTTGGCGAGCAGTCCAGCACCCCGTGGGCGAGGTCAAAGCTGTTCCAGCTCATCAACTATCGCTACAACGCGCGGCTGCCAATGGTCGTGACTACCGAGCAGTCGCTTGACCAGATAGAGCCTCGCATCAGCTCGCGCTTCGCCGACCCTCGCTTTGGCACGGTGTTCAACATGCTCGCGCCACACTATAATGTTGACGGGTACGGCCGGCGCGGGGACAAACGCCCGTAGTGCGTCCACTGGTTGGCTCCCGGCTGGCACGAATGCAATGGGTGCTATCGCACTGATAGTTGGAGGGTATCTTCTTGGAGCGCTGCCGTTCGCGGTGGCTCTTGCCGTGGCGAACGGAATCGACCCATCCGATGGCGGCGACATCCATGTCGCTTTGTGGCACAGGGTTGGGAAGCTACAGGCTGTTGTAGCTGTCAGTGTGGATTTCGCGAAGGGTGTCTTTCCCGTGCTCGTTGGGTTCGGATTCTCGCTACCGATTATCGTGGTGGCGCTCTCAGGCGTAGCCGCTGTAGTCGGGCAGATGTGGCCGCCATTGCGTGGCCATGGAGAGAAGGGCAACAGCACGGGTGCTGGTGCCCTCATCACCCTCCTGCTTATCTATCAGGCGTATCTTCCTCTCTTGTGCGTGGGACTCTTTGTCGCAGGTGGGGCCCTCAGATTGGTGGCGCTGTCGTCATCCAGCCCTGAGCGTCGCAGCCCCGGGCACCCGCTGTCACTGGCGCTGCCCCTGGGCATGCTGCTCGGATTTGTGGCCGCCCCTCTCATCTGTTGGCTGACGGGCCAGCCTCAAGGCCTTACGTGGGGACTCGCGCTCATTCCCTGCTTCATCGTCGCCAGGCGGCTCACTGCAGGGGTGCTCGTTGACATGTCCGTGGGAGCCCGGATGGATGTGGTCCTGCTCCGGCGACTGCTCTTCGACCAGGGGCTCACCGCAGCCGACTGGTAGTCGTGTTGGGGTAGCCGTAGTTCGCGGAGTGAACTTCGCGAAGAGGATTGTCGGACGGCACGCCGGGGCGTGAAAGCTCCACAGGATAGTCCCGCATAGCTAGGAGCCTGTCGGAATAACCACACTGACGGTGAGGCTACATAGAGTAGGGCAGGGTTGGTGCGCCACTTCACGAAGGCAGGGAGTGCGCGAAGCGCGAAATGTAGGGGCAGGCTCCCATGCCTGCCCGTGGTGGGGGAGATGGATGCAGGTGGAGGTGTTGGTGCAGCCAACCGCCGACGGTGCACAAACCCGTGGCGGGCGGACACAGAGGTCCACCCCTACACCAAGGGACTCGACCATGGATGGTGATAATGAGTGGCGTG
>JAUVYD010000146.1 GCA_030603265.1 Dehalococcoidia bacterium | reverse complement strand
GCAGGAAAACACACTCAGGAGAGAATACCCCAGGTATGCATAGAGCAGATAGCGCAGAAACCGACCGGCGAAAGTCGCAGCCATGAATTTCCCAACGTGGTATCGCGTAGAACCTGCGACGATTCCGATCAGGTCGAACATGAACATGGGTATCAGCGCAAAGACGAATACCGTGACAACTCCGCGTTTCTTCATCCACGTGTCTGCCTGACCATATCTGGCGGCGAACTTGCCCAGGAATACCTCTCTCCCCACCATACCAGCAACATAGCTGGTCATCTCGCCGATAGTCGCCCCTGCGGTGGCCACCAGAGCAACCGTCATGGGGCTCAATGCGGCCCCGGCGGCCACATTCACGGCTTCTCCCGGAAGGGGGAAGAGGATAGTGGCAGCCGTGATGAGATTGGCGACAAATACTCCGGCATACCCGTGTGCAACGAAGCTCTCCGGGTCGAGATGGGAACGAGCCAGCCAGAAACCCAGGAAAGAAAGCCCCAGTATCACCGCGAATATCGCTACCTGGACGACCTTGCGCGACAGGAACTCATCTCTGACTCGATAGAGAAGCGACTGGAGTGACACGGGCGGTCAGTATATCATCACACACGTCAACTCCACGCCCGGGGCTGCGAGTCCGCGGCGCGGCAATGAAGGAGGCACGAATATGGGTTTCACAGTCACAGTTGTCTACGATAACGAGACTCTCGACGAGTCCCTCGCGACGGACTGGGGCTTTGCGGCAGTGGTGAAGGACTCCCGTGACACGATGCTCTTGTTCGACACGGGGGCTGACGGAGACATCCTCGAGCGGAACATGCGCCTGTTGCAGATGGACCCGCAGGATATCTCGATTGTTGTGCTATCACACTGGCACTGGGACCATTCCGGTGGACTCTCGAGGATTCTTGAGAAGGCCCCCCGGGCGACGCTCTTCGTCCCGCCCGGGCAGCATCCTGGCCTTTCCTCTGAGCGCACAACGGTCGTGGGCGGAGCGCCGCTTCAGATTGCCCCTGGTCTGTATTCCACAGGGACGCTGAGCGGCATCGAGCAGGCGCTGGTGCTCACCGGCGAGAAGGGGGCGTTCACCATCACGGGCTGCGCCCATCCCGGCGTCCCGGCAATCCTGGCCGCTGCGTCGACGCTGGGGCGGCCGTACGGGCTACTCGGGGGACTGCACGGATTTTCACACCTGGACATGCTGGACGCCTTGGACTACATATACCCCTGCCACTGCACCCAGAGGAGACTGGAGATACTGCGCAGATTCCCGGGCAAGGCGAAGCCGTGTGGGGCAGGCCTCACGATTCAACTCTGAGGAGCGGCGCTCTCCGGAATGGCCAGGCGCTTCCACATCAGGCGACACCTATGTACTCGCGGTCACCTCGTGCGGCGGGTTCCAGGAGGCGTGCGGGAAAGGACATGCCTTCCTCTAGCGGACGCCGAACAGTCCTGAGCCAATCCGTACCATGTTGGCGCCTTCCTCGATGGCCACGCGGTACGTGTCACTCGTCCCCATCGACAGATGCCGCATCGCTACCCGTGGGATGGCGAGGGTCTCGATATGAATGAAGAGTTGTCTTGTCTCCTCGAAACAGGGCCTGTACAGGTCCTGAGATGGGCCAAGCGGGCCCATCGTCATGAGGCCGAGCACCTGCACGTTGTCGAGCGAGGCAATCTGCCGCACCATGTCCTCCGCCGCCTCGGGCAGCACGCCGGTCTTCTGTGGCTCACGCCCACTGTTGACCTCGATAAGCACGGGCATGCGGCGTCCCAGGGCACTGCACTTCTCGTCTATCCGCTGCGCGAGTGATATGGAGGACACGCTCTGTATGAGGTCGAACAGGTCAAGCGTCGCCAACCGGACGTCGTGCTCACGAAGGCGGCCGATGAAATGCCACTGTGCCCGCTGTCCAACAAGGCTTTGCGCCACCCGCGTGTCCCGGATGTAGTTCTCTCCGATGACGCGTATGCCCGCCTCAACCACCTGCAGCACCTCGTCAGCCGTGCGCGCTTTCGCCGCCGCCACGACCTCAACGTAATCGGGCACTTCACTGAGAATCCGCCTTACGTTCTCGCCTATTTCTGGCATTGTCGTCTCACCGGACCCGATTGCAGCAACTGTTGCCGTTGTGGAATAGGAGAAATGTATGATAACAGGAACGAGGACGGCTGTCCGTCGGCTGGTATAATGCGACCACCCTGTCGCTCTTCGAACGTCCGAAGGGCCCCGAGGACATAGCATTGGGCACACCGACAGTACTCATAATCATCCCTGCGCTGAATGAGGTCGCCACGATCGGGATTGTGTTGGACGAGATTCCTCTTGACGAACTCAGGAGGGCAGGCTACGAGCCACGCACTCTCGTCGTGGACAACGGCAGCTCGGACGGTACCAGGGGCGTCGCACTGGACAAGGGCGCCGAGGTTCTTGACGAACCCCGTCGCGGCAAAGGAATGGCGATGCAAAGGGCGTTTCGCGAGGCATCAGCAGACTACGTATTCATGCTGGACGCGGACGCGACATATCCTCCATCCCACATACCCGACATGTTGCACGTGCTGGAGAACGATCACGATGTAGTTATCGGCTCAAGGCTGGCCGGCACGCGCGCCCCCGGCTCCATCAGCAGACTGAATATCATTGGAAATCGGCTCCTGACCTGGTTGGCATGCACCCTCTACGGAGTCAAGACCAGCGACCTGTGCACGGGCTACTGGGGCTTTCGGGGAAAGGCGCTTTCGGAACTGCAGCTCTCGGCGCAGGGCTTCAACCTGGAGGCAGAGCTCTTTGCCGAGGTCGCCCGAAATGGTCTCCGGCTGGGGGAGTTGCCAATCCACTACAGACGGCGCCCGACTCCCACGAAGCTGCGCTCGCTGAGAGATGGCGCCAGGATCGTCCGCACTCTTTTTGGCAAGAGGTTCTGAGCTATGGAGCCACGCTCCCGGTCCGGAGTCACATCACCAGACAGTACTCGCCCGAATGGCACATCCCCTCCTCTCCTCCCCACGATATCCCTGGTGATCCCCTGCTACAGCCTGGAGAGGCTTCAAGACATCCTCTCGCTGCTCGACAGCGTCGAGCGGCAGACGCATCAACTGGACGAACTCATCATCGTGGTGCAGAGGTCAGAGGAGCTCCGGTCGCAACTGGAAGCGCGCCTTGCTGACAGCTCCACCCCCGGCTGGCGGCTTATCTTCCTCGAACTGGAGCCCCAGGTCTCAAGGGCGCGAAACGCAGGGATAGTAAAGGCCCGCAGCGACATCATCGCGTTTGTGGATGACGACGCTGTTCTGTCCGAGGATTGGGCGGAGAAGACGTGCGAGACCTACGCTCTCTACCAGGACATCATCGGAGTGGCGGGCGCCATAGTCCCGCTCTGGGACAACCCCGCAATGGCGTGGTTCCCGCGGGAGCTCTACTGGATGCTATCGTGCACCTATTGGACATCGCCAACGCCGGTGCGCGTTCGCAATGGCTACGGGGCCAACATGTCCTTCCGCCGTGAAGCATTCGCTTCGGGTCGCGGTTTCGACGACTCGGTAGGGATAGGGGGGTGGGGGACAACAGGGTGGCGTGGCGTCGGCGGAGAAGAACCCGAGTTGGCTTTGCGGGTAGTACAAGAGACGGAGAGGGCGATCCTGTACGTACCCGACATAAGAGTCTGGCACCGTGTCATGTCCTATCGTCTTGCGCCGCGGAACCTTGCTCGACGGGCCTACTGGGAAGGGCGGCTCAAAGCGATACTCACCAGGCGGTTCCGCAGCGAGTCCAGCGTTCTCGCGACTGAGCGCTCCCTGCTCAAGGACATAGCGGTGGGCCACGCGCGCCGTCTCCTGTTGCTGATCAGACACCCCCACACCGCGCTCAAGCAGCAGGCGGCAATCAGCCTGGCGCTGGCGTGCGTTGCCGTCGGCTTCTTCGCAGGAAAGCTGAGCGGCCTGAGAGGGGAAAGGGACCGCACGTAGCAGGAACACATGACCGGGGTGATAACGGATGAAGGCTAGGAGCCTGTCGGAGTAACAGTCTCCCTCGGCATTGGTACGCAGGGAGCAGTTCGGCCATGTCGCGCCGTTGACATGCCACTCATTATCACCTTTCACGGTCGAGTCCCTTGGCGTAGGGGCGGACCTCTGTGTCCGCCCGCCGATGGAAGGGTGGTACCGTGGTGGCCCCCTACATTTCGCGCTTCGCGCACTCCCTGTGCCTTCGTGTGGTGGCGCACTAACCCTGCCCTGCGCTGTGTAACCTCACCGTCGGTGTGGTTATTCCGACAGGCTCCTGGCGCTCAAATATCACCCGGAGCGCCAGCGCGCGGACCGTGTGAGAAGTATCAGCGCCGCGACGCAGCCATGCGCGGTCAGGTACACCCAGCCGATGGCCTCAAGGCCGGACGTCTGCAGGAAATGGTAGCTTGCGGCCAGGATAGTGATGGTGAGGAGGCTCCTCCAGGCGAGAATCTCGCGAAGTTTTCCCTTGACGCGGAGCACGGAGAAATGGATGCGCTCGACCGCAATAGGGAAGCCCGCCACAACGAGAATCCTCAGAAGGTCCAGAGACCGCGCGGAATAGCTGGCTCCGAACGCCAGCAGCAGCCTGTCTCCGAACAGCAGCAGCAGGAATGTTGCGGGAATCAGGAGCACGAAGCTCAGCCGGAACGCGCGGAGTACATTGTGATGCAGGAGCCGCCTGTCGTAGGCTCCCTCGGCAAAGAGCGATTGGGCGATTGCACCGGGG
>JAUVYD010000089.1 GCA_030603265.1 Dehalococcoidia bacterium | reverse complement strand
CCGAACGCGAAACCCGAATACACAGTGGGATCAATCCCGCAGCGTGCGAGAACCTCCGGGTGTACCATTCCGGTCCCCAGTATCTCGAGCCAGCCCGTTCCACTGCACAGGCGACAGCCGGCTCCCTTGCACTTCACACACTCGATTGCTACCTCTCCACCTGGCTCAACGAATGGGAAGTAGTCGCAACGGAACCTGACCTGCGTATCACGGCCGAAGATGTTCTTGCAGAACTCGAACAGCGTTTCCTTCAGGTCGCGCAGAGTAATATCCGTGTCGATTGCCAGACCCTCCACCTGGTGGAACATCCAGTCGTGTGTCGCGTCAGTGGCCTCGTAGCGGTACGTCCGACCGGGAACCACGAATCTCAACGGAGGTTTCTGTTGCTCCATGAGCCGAATCTGCATGGGCGACGTGTGAGTCCGCAGCAGGCGGGCGTTGCGGTCATCGCGCGAGTCTACCCAGAGTGTCGCGAACATGTCCCGCGCCGGGTGATTCTGCGGGATGTTGAGTGCCTCGAAGTTGTAGTAGTCCCTTTCGACTTCCGGGCCTTCGAGGACCTGGAACCCCATGTCGGCAAAGACCGAGCAGATCTCAGCGATATCCTGTGTTATTGGGTGCAGCCTGCCGTATGGCACAGGGCGCCCTGGAAGTGTCACGTCGAGAGAGGAGTTCCCCAGGGATTCATCCAGGCTGCGAAGAGACAGCGATTGTTTCTTCTCGGCAAGTGCCGCATGGAGAGAGGTCTTGATGGTGTTGGCACGGGCACCGACAGTCTTTCGCTCCCCGTCACCAAGGGAAGCAAGACCACGGAGGATAGACGTTAGCGCGCTCTTCTTCCCCAGATATCGCACCCGCCACGACTCAAGCTGCAGCAGGTCCTGTGTCTGAGTCAGTTCCTCCAGCGCCGCGGCTTCGAGTTGGTCAAGCTCCTGCTCCATGCCTCGCTGCCCTCGCGACTTACGACTCCTGGTTGGCCCGGGCGGACCGAACAACCCTGGCAAACGCCTCAGGATCCCGTACCGCCATGTCCGCCAGCACCTTCCGATTGAGAGCAATGCCGGCACAGCGAAGGCCGTTCATGAACTGGCTGTACGAAACGCCGTTGGCGCGCGCAGCCGCATTGATCCTCGTTATCCACAGCTTTCGAAAGTCGCCCTTTCGTTCGCGCCGATGGCCGTACGCGTAGTCCAGTGCGTGCAGCATCGATTCGTGGGCACTGCGATACACGTGGTGCCGCGATCCGCGGTGCCCCTTGGTTATCGCAAGAACCTTCCTATGTCGGTTGTGACTTACCCGTCCATTCCTCGCTCGAGGCAAAGTGACCTCCCTCTGGAACTAGTAATGAGCTGCGACTACAGATGCGCAGGTGCTCGGCCTAGGCGTATGGCAGCAGCCTGGAGATGCGCCTGACATCAGCCCCCGCCACGGCGACAAGCCCGTCATACATCCTCTTCGTCCGAGGGGCCTTCCGGCGCCTGAAGTGGCTCTTGCCGCACTTGGCTCGCATGAGCTTGCCGTTGCCTGTCATATGGAAGCGGCTCTTAGCTCCCTTGTGTGTCTTCAGTTTGGGCATCTTGCTTGGCCTCCTGGGGCTTCTTGCCGGAAATCGGGGCGAGCGTCAACGCGATGTTTCGGGCGTCTTTCGTAGGCTGGCTGCTGGGCAATGCGTCATCCTTCAGCGCCTCAGCAACTCGCCTGAGCACCTGCCAGCCAAGCTCCGGGTACACTATCTCCCTGCCCCGAAAACGAACGGAGATCTTGACTTTGTTCCCTTCTGCCAGCAACTCCCGCGTCTTCCTTATCTTGGACAGAAGGTCGTGTTCCTCGATCTTGGGCCGCAACCGAACCTCCCGCAACAACCCCTTCTGGCCCTTGTGGCCCTTCTTGTCCTTCTTTATCTGCTCATAGCGGTACTTGCCATAGTCCAGCAGCCTGCACACCGGTGGTTCCGAATTAGGATCCACCATGACCAGATCCAGATCTTCCTCACGCGCCATCTGGAGCGCCGCCGCGATGGCCAGCGTGCCTATCTGCTCGCCCTCGCCGCCGATAACGGAGACCTCTCTGGCCCTTATCTGCCGATTGATCGGAAGCCGTCTTACCGTGCGTACGTTGTGGTGTGGTCTGCCCCTCATAATTCTGCTAGGACTTGCTCTTCACAGCGGCACGTATTTGGCTCTGCACATCCTCGATGCTGTGCAGTCCGAGGTCCTCTCCGCCCCGCAAACGCACGGACGCCCCCTCGGCGGCGATTTCCTTGTCGCCAATGACTAGCATGAAGGGTATCTTGGCCATCTGCGCATCGCGTATCTTCGACGTCATGCGCTCCGAACGTTCATCCACATCGACACGTACGCCGGAATCCTTCAGCATTTGTTCAATCTTGACTGCGAACTCCACATGCCGATCTGCGATGGGGATGACTCTCGCCTGCACCGGACTGAGCCAGACCGGGAACGCCCCGCCATACTGCTCTACCAGACATGCAAAAAACCGCTCCATACTTCCCAGAACGGTCCTGTGAATCATGGTAACGAGGTGCTCGCCACCGTCTTCACCAATATAACAGACATTGAAGCGCTGCGGCAAATTGAAGTCGACCTGGATTGTCGGGCCCTGCCACCAGCGGCCCATAGCGTCCGAGAGCTTGATGTCGATCTTCGGGCCGTAGAACGCGCCCCCACCCGGGTCGGTCTCGTAAGATATGCCCAGAGACTCAAGGGCAGCGGCAAGCGCAGCAGTTGCCTGTTCCCACACTTCGAGGGAGCCGGCGTACTTGTTGGGGCGGGTCGACAGCACCATCTGGTACTCGCTAAATCCGAACGTAGCCAGCATGAACCGGGCCAACTCGATGACGTCGATGACTTCCGCCTGTATCTGCTCTGTCGTGCAGAAGATGTGGGCATCATCCTGAGTGAAACCGCGCACGCGCGGCAACCCGTACAGCACGCCCCCTCGCTCGTAGCGGTAGACAGTGCCCAGTTCAGCGAGTCTCAAGGGCAGCTCCCGATAGCTCCGGAGCCGACTCTTGAATATCATGATGTGCCCGAGGCAGTTCATCGGCCTCAAGAGGTACTGCTGCCCATCCACGTCCATCGGGGAATACAGGTTCTCCCGATAGAACTCCCAGTGCCCGCTTTTCTTCCACTGGTCAAGCTTGCCGATGTGGGGCGTATACACGATCCCGTAGCCGCGCTTGTGGTGTTCCGCTTTCCAGAAGTCCTCGATGAGTTGTCGAACGAGGCCACCGTTCGGATGCCAACACACGAGTCCGGGACCTATTTCTTCATGTATGCTGAACAGGTCCAACTCACGGCCCAGCTTGCGATGGTCCCGCTTGGCCGCCTCCGCCTGCTTGCGCAGGTAGTCTTCCAACTCGTCTTCCGTGTCGAAGGCAACACCATAGATGCGTTGCAGCATCGGTCGTGATTCATCGCCCCGCCAGTACGCGCCGGCAGTCCTGGTAAGCTTGAAGGCGCCGAGTTGTCCGCTCGAAGCCACGTGCGGCCCGCGGCAGAGGTCAGTGAAGGCGCCCTGAGTGTAGAGTGTCGCCTGGTCTTCCTCGAGGTCCTCCAGGAGTTCCAGTTTGTAGGGCTGGTTGGCGAAAAGAAGCCTCGCCTCATCCTTGGACACGTCCCTCCTGGCGAAGGGAACATCGCGTGCCACAATCTTCCGCATCACGTCCTCGATGACGGGAAGGTCGTCCGGGGTCAGAGGACGCGGCAATTCGAAATCGTAGTAGAAACCATCTTCTATCGATGGTCCTATGCCGAACCTGGCGTCAGGGAACAGCTCGAGCATGGCCTCAGCCATCACATGTGCCGCTGAGTGCCTGAGGGTCTGTATCCTGTCGTCGCTATCGCTCATGCTCAGTAAGTCGCAAACCTTGTAGCTATCGCCCACCGTCCTACCCCGGCAACCAACCATTCCCGCCCGGGGATACCGACGCCGACACCACGACCCCACTCGGGCGAAACAGCAAGAAAGAAACTGGGCAGTACTGGACTTGAACCAGTGACCTCTGCGATGTCAACGCAGCGCTCTAACCACTGAGCTAACCGCCCTTGGTCGCGATTCTAGCAGAAGGTCGTAGCTACGTCAATCGTTGCGGCTTGGCAATTCGTTCGTGGCCGGGCCCGCCCGGCACGGCGTGCTACCATAGGCCCGTAGCTTCGTGCGGGTTCAAGCGAATGAGCAGGCAACCGTTTGAGATGGTCGCCCACACCGCGGACATCGGGGTCCGTATTCACGGCGGCGATATGGAGGAACTGCTCGTCAACGCGGCGCATGCCCTCTATTCCATCCTGTTACGCGCCACCGACCTGACCGAGCGAGTGGAGCGTGTCGTCACGGTCGACTCGTCCGATGAAGAGACTCTGCTGGTCGACTGGCTCAACGAACTCATCTACCTGTTCGACGCCGAACGGCTTGCCTTCTCAAGATTTCAGATTGAGCAACTCACTGAGTGCCGTCTTCAGGCACGCTGCTTCGGTGAGCGCACTGACACCGCCCGACACGAGGTGCTGCGTGACGTCAAAGCCGCGACGTATCACATGGCGCACATTCACCGCGCGACTGATGGCTACACAGCTCAAGTGATACTGGACGTATAGGGGCGCACTATGGCGGAACTCCAAAGACTCGATGAGTATCGTTGGGAGATACCGGTGAGCTACAAGCCCGGCATGCGTGTACCCGGGCTCGTCTACGCAAGCGACTCGATGATCGAAAGCATCGAACGTGACCAGGCGCTTGAGCAGGTTGCCAACGTCGCTTTCCTGCCGGGAATAGTGGGGCAGTCGATGGCGATGCCTGACATCCACTGGGGCTATGGCTTTCCCATCGGCGGAGTCGCGGCGACGACCGTCAAGGGAGGAGTAGTCTCCCCCGGCGGAGTTGGCTACGACATCAACTGCGGAGTGAGGCTGTTGCGTAGCGACCTGACCGCTGCGGACGTTCTGCCCCGACTGTCACAGCTGCTGGAGAGACTATTCCACAACGTTCCCTCGGGGGTCGGCTCAAGGGGCAGAATCAAGCCCTCACAGCGGGATATCTCGAGCATCCTGGTTGAAGGCGCAGCCTGGGCAGTGAAACAGGGCTTCGGCAGCCAGGACGACCTCGATGCGACCGAGGACGGTGGATGTATGCCTGAAGCTGACCCCTCTGCTGTGAGCGAACGCGCGCTGACACGGGGACTGCCGCAGGTTGGAAGTCTGGGCTCCGGCAATCACTTCCTTGAGATTCAGGTTGTCCGCGATATCTTCGAGCCGGAGGTGGCCTCCGTGATGGGCATAGAGAGGGAAGGACAGGTCCTTGTCCTCATCCACACGGGCTCGCGCGGCTTTGGCCACCAGGTGTGCACTGACCATCTCAGAGTCATGGAGCGGGCGGTAGCCCGCTATGACATCGTCCTGCCGGACCGCCAGCTGGCCTGTGCGCCAATCACATCGACTGAAGGCCGCGAATACCTGGCCGCCATGCGCTGTGCAGCGAACTACGCGTGGTGCAACAGGCAATGCATCACACACTGGGTAAGGGAGTCATTCGCCGATGTGTTCGCCATCCCCCCGGAGAGGCTCGCACTGCGCCAGGTATACGACGTTGCGCACAACATCGCGAAGATAGAGAGGCATTCGGTCGAAGGAAGAGAGACGGAGGTCTGCGTGCACCGGAAGGGGGCAACCCGGGCCTTTCCCGCAGGGCATCGGGCGCTGAGTGAACGATACAGGGCAGTCGGGCAGCCGGTCCTGATTCCGGGCGACATGGGGCGGTCCTCATACATTGCAGTCGGCACGGAACTTGCCATGCGAGCCACGTTTGGCTCTACCTGCCACGGCGCGGGACGGCTCATGAGCCGCAGCGCCGCTCGCAGGGCTATCCGGGGACAAGACGTGGCTGACGCCCTCCGACGCCGGTCCATCACAGTCCGCACTGCCGATGTGGCGGCACTGGCGGAAGAGGCATCTGAGGCCTACAAAGACATCTCCGACGTCATGGATGTGGTCCAGGGAGCTGGGATCTGCAGACGGGTGGCTCGAGCTGAACCCATGGGCGTTATCAAGGGCTAGCGAAGGGTCAATGTCGGGAGCGCCCGGGGTGGTCCAGGGGATAGCCGCTCTGATGGCGCGCGTGGATGACTCGCTTCGACTCCATGCCGGCAACTCAACTGCGGACGTCTGCCGGCCCGAAAGGACAAGTCCCTGCTCCCCGTCGAACAGGGACTTCGCGCAAGCGGCTCCTTGCGGCCCTGAGGCCTTCTCAGCCCAGGATGTCGCTCAGAGACACGTTAGTTCTCACCAACTGCGTCAACATATCCATCTTCGCGACGTCATCCTTGACAAGCAAGGGGTCGATGCTTTCGATCTGCGACGCCGTGTGGTATGTGTCGAAGGGCACCAGCAAGAGAGGGATGTTTCTGTCAGACGCTTTCGAAATGATGTTCGGCGGCGGCAGCACGTTGTTGGTCAGGATGATGCCCGCCGAGTTGCTTTCCACGGCTGCGAGTACAAGGTCGCTTCTATCGCCACCGGTGATGACCAGTTTCCCCTCTTTCTTGAAGAGTGGGTTCTGAAGGGCGGCATTAGTGGACATCGCTCCAA
>JAUVYD010000060.1 GCA_030603265.1 Dehalococcoidia bacterium | reverse complement strand
AGCAGCGGCATCGTCGTGTCTGACGGGCAGCAGCTGAAGCGCCATGCGTCGAGCGGCCTTGTGTCTCAGGTGTTTGCCGAGGAATCGCTTGCGAAGCTTCGTGGCTTCGCAGGGATAGGACACAACCGCTACTCGACAACGGGGTCGAGCCTGCCGGTCAATGCACAGCCCCTGGTTGTGTCGGGCGAAGCCGGCACACTGGCGCTTGCTCACAACGGCAACATCATCAATGCCCTGGAGTTGCGGGAAGAACTCGAGGAAAGGGGCTTCGAGTTCAGAACCACAACTGACTCAGAGGTCATCGCCAACCTCATCCTGGCATCGCCCGGGAAGGATTGGTGCGAGCGTGTTGCCTTTGCCATGCGTCGGCTTATTGGCGCCTACTCACTCACGCTCCTGACGACGGACATGCTGATGGCGGTGAGGGACCCCCTCGGTGTGCGCCCACTATGTCTGGGCTATGTAGGGGCGAATCCCGTGGTTGCCTCGGAGACCTGCGCACTCGACCACATCGGCGCACGCTTCGAGAAAGACCTCGCGCCGGGAGAGATACTTGCCATCAATGCTGGAGGCGTGCGCAGTCTGATGGTCAGCGATAGTACCCGGCGAGCAGCCTGCGTCTTCGAATACATCTACCTCGCACGGCCGGACAGCATACTTGATGGAAAGCTCGTGTATGACACACGCCAGCAGATGGGTGCACGACTGTGGGAGGAGTACCCGGTGGACGCTGATCTGGTTCTCGGCGTCCCCGACTCAGCTATCCCTGCTGCGATAGGGTATTCCGACGCGTCGGGCATACCCTTCTGCGAGGGACTTCTGAAGAACCGCTACGTCGGCCGAACCTTCATCTCGCCCGACCAGAGATTGAGAGACCTCGGCGTGCAGTTGAAGTTCAATCCCTTGAAGGAAGTCATTGCAGGGAAGCGGCTTGTAGTCATTGATGACAGCATCGTCAGGGGAACCACCATACCGCACGTGGTAGCTCTGTTGCGGCGCGCAGGCGCCAAGGAGATACATCTCAGGATATGCGCTCCACCGATTCAGCACCCCTGTTTCCTCGGTGTGGACATGGCCACCGAGTGGGAGCTTATCGCTACGCGCAAGTCAATCGAAGAGATACGCGAGCACGTACAGGCGGATTCACTGGGGTATATCAGTCTAGACGGCCTTCTGTCCTCGGTGGGCCATCCCCGCAACACTCTGTGCATGGCCTGCTTCACTGGTGAGTACCCTGTGCCGGTGCAAATGGCACTGGACAAGTTTGCGCTGGAGGCCACGCCGTGACAGGTGTTCGCCGCCGAATAGGCGTGCTTTCCCTGCAGGGCTCGTTCTCGGAGCACATCCAATCCGTGCAGAGAGCGGGAGCGGCTGCGACCGAGATACGGCTCCCATCCGAGATCAATGGCGTGGACGGCCTGATAATCCCCGGTGGTGAGAGCACAACGATTCTCAAACTCATTGACGAGTACAAGCTCCGCGAGCCCCTCAGAAAGGCAATCACGACCGGGGTACCCGTGCTGGGAACATGCGCGGGAGTCATCTGCCTGGCCAACAGGATCTCGAGCCATGCGATGAGGCCTCTGGACGTCCTGGACGTCTCCGTTTCCCGCAACTCGTTCGGCCGGCAGGTGGAGAGCTTTGAAGAAGACCTCCAGATCGAGGATTTGTCAGGGCCTGCGTTCCGCGGGGTATTTATCAGAGCCCCCGTGATAGAATCGTGTGGCGATGGCGTGCGCGTGCTGGCGCGACTTGCCAATGGAACCGTGGTTGCGTGCCAGGAAGGGCATGTTCTGGCGGTGTGTTTTCATCCTGAGTTCGTTGACGACATGCGCTTTCACAAGCACTTCCTCAATCTGGTTGAGCAACACGCCATGGGTGACCCTGCCTGGAGTGGGCCGCAGTGTCGCCGGTGGCTGTGCCGAAATACGCAGGGAGAGATCGGCTGAAAGGGCTGGCAGATGCAAAGCCTGGACAAAGATACCGAGCGCAAGACAGTCGCCATTCTGAAAGTCCTGTCCGAATCCTCCGGGGCTCTCGGCTCACTGTCCATTTCGCGTGACCTTGAAAGACACGGCGTGTTCCTCAGCGAACGCGCGGTGCGCTATCACCTGCGCATGACAGACGAGCGCGGCTACACGGAGCCGTCCGGCCGCGATGGTCGCGCCATAACTGCGGATGGCCTGGAGGAGTTACGGCTCGCCATGGCCCCGGAGCAGGTTGGGTTTATCATCGAGAAGCTGCAACTGCTGGCATTCAAGACAACATTCGACCCCACCCGAAAGGCCGGTCTGGTGCCAATCAACACATCCCTGTTCCGCGTCGAGGACTTCGCCGATGCCCTCCAGGCTATGCGCATCGCCTTCAACAGCGGATACTGTGTGAGCAGGCTTGTGGCGGTGGCGAACGAGGGCGAGAAACTTGGCGGGTCTGTCGTGCCGCGCGGGAAGGTAGGGCTGGCCACCGTGTGTAGCGTCGTAGTCAACGGGGTGTTGTTGAAATCCTCAGTCCCAATTGAGTCGCGCTTCGGTGGAGTGCTGGAAATCAGGGGGCACAAGGCCCGACGCTTCGTTGCCATTATCCGCTATGACGGCACCTCCCTCGACCCCTCGGAGCAGTACATACGGGCGCGAATGACTACCGTACGAGAAGCCGCCGAGGAGGGCTCGGGCAGGATTCTGGCGAACTTCAGAGAGATACTCGCCCCCTCCCGCGCGCTTGTTGAGCAGCGCATCGCGGAACTCAAGTCCGCGGGCATGAACGCTGTCTACGTCCTGGGCAACACCAGCGAGCCCGTCTGCCAGATCGAGGTGGGACTGAATCGCGTCGGCATGGTGCTCCTCGGCGGGCTCAACCCGGTAGCGGCGGCAGCCGAGGCCGGAATCAACGTCGCGAACACTGCGGAGAGCGGACTCATTGACTACGACCGCCTGGTCGACATCAGCAGAGTGTAGCCGCTTCACAGGCTAGGCGAGTCTGCGGGCGTAGCGCACCGCATTCAGGAAAACCGCCAACCCTTGTCCGTCACCACTGGCTTCCACCGACGCCGTCCACCCGGGATGCTGCAACGAACGCACGAATCGCTCCGGATGTGGCATCAGTCCCAGTATGCGGCCCGAGGGGTCCGTTAGCCCGGCGATATCCATGTATGACCCGTTAGGGTTGTGCGGATAGCCCGCACGTCGCCCCCCGGGGTCTGTGTAGTGGAGAACGGGAATGATGTCGCCTTCGACATCGGGGGGCACCAACAGTCTGCCCTCGCCATGTGCCACAGCTAGCTCGAGATGCTCTATGCCCCGGGTGAAGATGCACGGATTGCCGTCAACGACCCGCATGTGCACCCAGCGACACTCGAAGCGACCGGATTCATTGGGCAGCAGGCTGACACGTTGCCCTGCCGAAGGACGCGGCAACAGCCCGGCCCTGACGAGGATCTGAAAGCCGTTGCAGATTCCGAGCACCAGCCCGCCACGGTCCACGAAAGCCGCCAACTCGTCGTGCAGCCTCAACTCGATTTCGTTCGCAAAGACCTTTCCAGAGCCGAGGTCGTCACCATAGCTGAACCCTCCCGGCACGACGAAAATCTGGTAGTCCCGCAGAGAGACAGCGCGCTCGACCAGACGCCCAACGTGAACGAGGTCCGTCGAGGCGCCCGCAAGTTCCAGCGCGAACGCGGTCTCAAGGTCACAGTTGGTGCCGGGTGCCTTCAATACGAGTGCGCGTGGTGTCTCCATTGAACCTACCAGTCGAGAGGACGTTTCCATGCGGCCCTCAAGTCCTCGATCCCGCAGTCAAGTGTCACGTTGCCGTCAAGGCCAATCACCTGGAGAGCCTTTCCCTGTTCTACCGACCCGACGTTCTGACACGGTAGTCCGTCAAACAACCGGCTGAAATCGGCAGCGCGCTCTGCGGGCACCTCCACCAGGAACCGGCTGTTGGATTCCGAAAACAAGATTATGTCATCGCGCGAAACGGGTTCCCCCATCGGCACGTCCGCCAGGCGGATGCTCGCTCCGAGATGCCCGGCGAATGCCATCTCGGCAGCCGCAACGCCAAGGCCGCCTTCGCTGAGATCGTGACACGCCTTCACGTGGCCTGCAGTGATTGCACGCGAGAGAGCCAGCATCAGCTGCCTGGCCATATCCGGCCGGACACGAGGAATGTCCCTGCCGGACGCTCCAAGGTACTCGCAATACTCAGAACCTGCCAGCTCGCTGTAGGTGTTGCCAACAACGAAGAGGAGATCTCCATGGCTCTTGAGATCCATCGACACGAGCGTCCGCACATCGGGCACAACCGCGATCGCGGACACAAGGAGAGTGTGCGGAATGGAGATGCTCTGACCCTCTATCTCGGCGAAGTTGTTGAGGCTGTCCTTGCCGGAGATGAAAGGGGCATCGAAAGCGAGTGACATGTCATGACAAGCCCTGCAGGCCTGCACAAGAGCCCAGAGGCTCTCGGGCTCGCTCACGCGCCCCCAACAGAAGTTGTCCAGAAGCGCGACTCTATCGAGGGTTCCGCCCACGGCCACTATCTGCCGGAGGGCCTCGTCGATTGCCGACGCTGCCATCCAGTAGGCGTCTGTATCTCCGAACAACGTGTTGATGCCATTTGATACAGCCACACCACGGTCGGAATCCAGGAGCGGCCGGATGACAGCTGCGTCTCCGGGACCATCGGCATCTACGCCCACGAGTGGCTTGAGCACACTGCTTCCCTGGACTTCGTGGTCGTACTGGCGGATAACCCATTCCTTGCTACACACGTTCAGCGAGGAGAGAATTGCCTCCAGGGCCTCCCCGAGGGACGACGCCGCATCCGGATCCGCTTGAGGCGCGCGTGGAGCGGGCCTTGTAGCTGTCAGCTCCAACTGGGGACGCCCATCGTGCAGGAAGTCCATCCGTAGATCTCCCACAGGGACGCCATCGTAGAACAACTCGAGGTGGCGATTGTCCGCGAACTCGCCAATCACAGTGGCCTCTACTGTCTCGCTCTCACAGAGCTGCAACAGCTCGGAGACACACTCCGGGGGAACAGCCAGAATCATCCTCTCCTGTGACTCGGAGATCCATATCTCGTCGTAGGACAGCCCGGAGTACTTCAAGGGCACCCGGTCAAGGTGGACACGGACTCCGGTGTCGGCCCCCATCTCTCCGACAGCCGAGGAGAGACCACCGCCTCCACAGTCAGTAGTGCGACGATAGAGATGACGGTCCCTCGCCTGCACCAACACGTCAATCATCTTCTTCTCTACAATAGGATTGCCAATCTGCACGGCACTCCGCGACCTGGATGCAGACTGCTCGTCCAGTTTCTCGGAGGCGAAGGTCACACCATGGATACCATCTCGACCGGTCTTGCCTCCAACAAGCACAACAAGGTCGCCGGGTTGCTGCAGGCCCTGCTGCGCCGCCCAGCCTGGCATGATGCCTGCAGTACCACAGAAGACCAGCGGGTTGCCCAGATACCTCTCGTCGAAGCGAATCGCACCGTTGAGGGTCGGAATACCAAGGCGGTTGCCGTAGTCAGCGACGCCCGCTCTCACGCCCTTGAACACGCGGCGCGGATGAAGGATGCCGGGCGGCAGCGACTTGTAGTCCGTTTCGGGTGGGGCAAAGCAGAACACATCGGTGTTGAGTATAGGGCGCGCTCCAAGCCCCGTCCCGAGAACGTCGCGGACGACACCACCAAGGCCTGTTGCCGCCCCACCATAGGGCTCCACAGCCGACGGATGATTGTGTGTCTCAACCTTGAAGCATATCGCGTGCAGCCCGTCGAAATCGATGACCCCTGCATTGTCCTTGAAGACCGACAGACACCACTCCTTGTTGAGAGCATTAGTCGCCTTCATGATGGTGCTGTGCAGGAGGTCGTCGATGGTTTCGCCATCGACATGGATGCGGGCCTTGAAAGTCTTATGTACGCAGTGCTCCGACCACGTCTGTGCCAATGTCTCCAATTCTATGTCGGTGGGTTCACGGCCCAGGGCAGTGAAATGACTCTGTATCGCCTCGATCTCAGACGGGAAGAACCCGAACGGAGCCGCCAGGTCCATCAGTTGCGTTGCGCCGAGGCCGCGCATGGGAATATGGCGCAGGACGAACTCATACCTGGGTTCGATGGGGAAGATATCCTCGCCCTGTTGCACGACATGGTGCACTATCGGATTCAGGAGCAGGCGAGTGGTGATGAGATCGAGCTCTCCCGGCTCAGCGTGGCCGTACAGTACGTAGCGCACTCCGCTGCGCGCCCTGCCAACCTTGCTTATACCGAGGTCAGTGATTCCCTTCAGAATGGTGTACTCGAGGGGATCAGTGACTCCCCTGTTGTAGGTGACTTCCAGCGCATGGAGAAAAGGCTCGGCACCACGAACGTGGCCGCCGTCATATCGGCACTGCTGTGAAACCGGGTCGGAGAGGAGGCGGCTGCACAGCGCGTCAAGCTGAACCGGCGAGAGCTCGGCGTCAAGCCAGTAGACATCAGCCACTCGCACGCAGTCAATCGTGCCTATGCCCAGGTCCCGTATGCCTGCCGCCACCGCGTCTTCACGTGGATCGGCAAGGCCCGGACGGAGTCCAACTTCTATTCGGTGTGCCATTAGCCTTCCATAAGAAAGCCGCTGTAGTCGTCCAGAGACGGTTCGCCGTGCTCAATCATAAGAGTGCCATCTGGAGACTGCTGAACCACGGGAACCCACAACATGCTGGATACACAGGCACGACGGCCACGCTCATGTTAGCACACGCCGCCTGAGCGGCAAACGGCATCGGTGATAGAATTCATCAGTACCGCTACCAGGAAGGAGTGCCCTTTTGGATAACAAGAAGACTGTCGTAATCGGCGCGTCCGCGGCGATACTGCTGCTGAGTGTGGCAGGATGCGCGCCACCGATTGCAGAGACCGGAGACACTGTACACGTGACATACGTCGGCGAACTCCAGGATGGTACTGTGTTTGACTCGTCTCACGAAACTGACCCTCTGCAGTTCACGATTGGCGCGGGTCACGTCATCGCCGCGTTCGAGAACCCGATTGTGGGAATGAAGCCCGGCGAAAGCACGACGTTTACGGTTCCTCCGGAAGAGGCCTATGGCCCGCACCGGGAGGAACTTGTATTCCACCTGCCGCCGGGAGACTTCCCCCCGGAGATGGAACTGTATCCGGGCGCGGTGGTGACATTCAGCGGAGGAAGTGCGACCATCAGGGGACTTATCACAGAGGTGACTGATACCGAGGTTGTGGTGGACGCCAACCGGCCGCTCGCAGGGGAGACGCTGGTCTTCCACGTGGAGCTTGTGGAAGTCGCGCGGAAAGACTGACTCGCCTTCGGCTCTCCGTCCCGGGGACAGGAGCTACGTCAGGACTTGAGGAGATGCTTCGGGAACTCGGCGCCGACTGTCGTCATCAGGCGCCCCAGTCCCGCACACATCTGGTACGTCCTCAACCGGAACTCGGGACAAACGCTCATGAGGAGATACGCTTCTCTCCGGGAGAATCCGTAGTCCTCTTCCAGCCAAAGGATGAGGTCCCGGGAAGCCTGGCGGAACGCTTCTTCCATGGGGCGGAAGGAATAGAGGGAGACAAGCGCATCCCTGGTCTCAACGCGGACGTTGCGAAGTCGCTTTCCCTTGATGACATCGCACACAAGCGTCACGCGACCCGCAACCTCGTTGGCAACTCCGCAGATCTCACCATCTCCCTGTGAGGCATGCAGGTCTCCGACAAAGAGGAGACCTCCCGGGTTGACCGACTGCAGATAGACAGTCGACCCGGGGCAAATCGCATTGCAATCGAGGTTCCCACCGGAAGCCATGATACTTCCGAAGTTCGTGGGTAGCGTGGAGAGCACCTCATACTCCGGGGCAGTGGCAATCGTGCCGATGAAAGGCTGAAGGGTCCAGCGGTGCGTTCGGGCGCCGTATTCCCATGTGGCGCTTGCATCGCTGTTGACAACCACGCCCGTATACATCTCGTCCGTCTCCTCCCAACCACGC
>JAUVYD010000165.1 GCA_030603265.1 Dehalococcoidia bacterium | reverse complement strand
GGGCAAGAACATCTGACCCGTGCAAGTGAACTGGACAAAGACAACACCGAGGTGTTGTCAGACCTTGCGTCGGCTCTCGCACTCAACGGTGACGCGGCGGGGGCGACGCGAGTCTACGACCAGGTTCTTGCCTCAGACCCGGATCGCATTGAGGTGCTCCTCGGGAAAGCGCAGCTTCTGGTTGACGCAGGGGACAGCACCGCCGCGAAGCCTGTGGTAGACCGGCTGATCGAGCTTGCGCCACAGCAGCCCGAGACGTGGTTTCTGCAGGCCCGGATGCTCGCACATGATGGAGACAGGTTCAAAGCTCGACTGGCTGCAGAACGGGCCATAGTACGAGACCCGCGTTCGCCACTCACCTGGCTGGCGGCAGCAGAACTGATGCAGCTGGTCGACCAAACAGGCCTTGCACAGCTTTGCCGTGGCCGCGCCCGGTTCGCGGACACCGGAAAGGCCCGCGCAACGGCGAGACAGGAATCGCCGGCGCTCCCTGATTTATCCGCTGAAGTGGCCGAACTTGATGAAGCGGGCCTACCGGATGAGCGCGTCGCCGAAGCACTGCGGAATCGCGCCACGGTCTATGCGAACCTGGGGCAGGTAGAACGGGCGTTTCAGTATCTGGGGTTGCTGACTGAGCGGCTGCCGCAGTTCGAGACAGAGGAGCTTGCCCGGCACAAGGGGAGCCTGCTGCTGAGGTTGGGCAATCCCATAGAGGCGCGCCAGTCATTCGAACGCGCGCTGGAGCTCGACCCGAACAGCGCGCGCGCCCAACTCGCCCTTCAACGTCTCGATAACCTCGCCGTCTAGCAACAACGATGCGCAGCCCGGCCAAAGCCATTCGTTGATGCGCCTGATTCCTGTTCCAACGCTGCCCGTCAGCGTATAATCGTCCGAGGCGGTCGACGGGAAACAGATGGCTACGGTCCGATTCATACACTGCGCAGACCTGCACCTCGACACGCCGTTTCGAGGACTCGCGTCGGTCGATGAAGAGCGCGCTCGCGCCCTCAACGATGCCACGTTCGACTCCTACGCGAACATCATCGACCTGGCCATACGTGAAGAGGTCGACTTCGTCGTCATCGCGGGCGACGTGTACGACAGCACGGACCGCAGTCTGAGAGCTCAGTTCAAGTTCCGCGACGGACTCAGGCGGCTCTCCGACCACGGCATCCGGTCATTCGTAGCCTTCGGCAACCACGACCCGCTGAACGGCTGGAGCAACACACTCGAGTGGCCTGAACTGGCGCACACGTTCGGCGGCAAGCGTGTTGACGTATGTCAAATCACTCGTGAAGGTGAGACCGTCGCCACGGTGCACGGCATCAGCTTCCCTCAGGAGGCAGTCACCAGGGACCTCTCCGCACAGTTTGAGAAACCTGACCCGTCCGTTCCGTCCATTGCGGTGCTGCATGCCAATGTCGGCGGCGACACTGCCCATCTGCCATACGCGCCCACAACGGTCGAGAAGCTCTCCTCGAAAGGCTTCACCTACTGGGCGCTGGGGCACGTACACAGCCACAAGATACTCAAGGCCGACGGCCCGGCCATCGTCTACTGCGGCAACTCCCAGAGCAGGCATCCGAACGAGACCGGCCCGAAGGGCTGCTGTCTCGTAACCATCACAGACGGCGGCACGCCGGACATACGTTTCGTTTCCACTGACACGGTGCGCTACTACAGGGGCGCTGTTAATGTCTCCGGGTGTGCCTCAATCGACGAGATACAGCGGGCGGTCGTAGCAACATGCCAGTCCGTTGCCGAATCATCGGAGGGGCGACACCTCGTCGTCAGGCTATCCGCGACCGGCCGCACCCCATTGCAGCAGGAACTCGCCCATGCGGACGCATTCACAGACCTTGCCGAGGCGACCAGGGCCGACCTCGCAGTCCGCGAGCCATGGATATGGCTTGAGAGGCTCTCCCGGGATACGCGCGGGAGCTACGATCTGGACGAACTGCGGCAGCAGCAGGACTTCGCGGGCGACATCGTCCGCGCATACTCCGGTCTCACGGACGCAGGAGCCGATGAAATGGCTCTGCTCAAGAGCGAACTCGAGGCAGACGTTCTGCCGGGGAGTGTCGGCAAGCTACTCGCTCCCCTGACCGATGAGGAGTTCAGACACCTCGCGGAACAGGCGATGCACCGGACACTGGACAGGGTCGTGGAAGAGAGCTGATATGCAGCTGCGCGAGATTCACATAGTCAGCTTCGGCGTGCTCTCCAACGTGCGCGTGCGCGGCCTCAGGCCCGGTCTGAATGTGCTGCACGGTCCCAACGAGTTCGGGAAGACCAGCCTGCTCGAGTTTGCGCGCCGCGTGCTGTTCGGCTTCCCCACGAAAAGAGAGAGCGTCAACCAGTATCTGCTTCCCCACTCGGACAAGAACTCCGGACAACTCGTCTGCGAGCTGAGCAACGGACGCACACTGGATGTCTCCCGATCCACCGGCACACATGGTGGGCCCCTCACCGTGACCACACCGGAGGGGGCGTCGCTCAGCGAGGCTGACTTCGCCGCCGCACTCAGCCATGTGTCGTCCGACCTCTATCACAACGTGTTCTCAGTCGGTCTCCAGGAGCTGTACGAGGTCGATATCGTCAACCGCGCCGAGGTGAAGGACCGCATCTACGGTGCGGGACTCGGAGGGGTCAACATCCCTGAGCTCAGAACGCATTTCGAGAAGCGCGCTAACGACCTCTTCACCAAGGGCGGCCACAAGCAGCGAATGAAGGAGCTTGCAGCCGAAATCACAACACGTGGCAAGACTATTCGCGATGAGCGAACCCGGCTTGCGCAGTACGACGAGAAGCAGAACGAGCATGATCGGCTGAAGGAGAGGGCCGGGGAGCTTGGCGCGCGTGTCCGTACGATGCAGGCGCAGCAGCGTTCGCTTGAGAGCCAGGAGCGACTCTACCCCACCTTCCTCGATCTGCAGCAGGCCGAGAGGCAACTCGCGGAGATGGGAGAGGTCCCCGACATACCCGACGAGGCGCTTGTCGAACTCCAGGACCGCCAGACGACGCTCAAGACGCTCGCAGGGCAACTCGAAGGCAAGCAGGAGGAGTTGCGGCTCAAGAAAGCAGCACTGGACCGCATCAGCTACGACCAGGCCCTGATACGGCACGAGGACGACATCAGGTCTCTCGTACAGAGCGTTGCCAGCTACAGGTCAACAGGGGAGGAACTGCCCGCTGCTCGACGTGACATGCAGGACGCGCAGGAAGAGGTCGAGCAGAAGCTGAGCGCTCTCGGGGAGGGTTGGACGACCGAGAGAGTCCGCTCCTTCACGCTCACAACCCCACAGAAGGATTCATTGCGGCAGCAGGAAGCCCAACTGCGCGAGCGTGAACAGGCCCTCGACAACTCGCGCCGCAAGCTGGAAGTTCACAGGGACAACATGCGCGCCGCAGGCAGCAGGCAGGGCGTTCCGAAATCCCTTCGCCTCGCCGGCCTCGCCGTGCTCGCACTGGGGGGAGTGGGATGCGTCCTCTCTGTACTCAGCGGCGATGTGGTGGTGGCCGTTATCTCGGGAGCCGTCGGGCTGCTCGGACTGCTTGTTGCGCTCGCTCCCGGCGCATCATCTGCGAGGACGCGCAACCCTGCAACGGAGCAGCTTGAAGTCGAGATACAGACGGCTGAGGGCGCCCTCGGAATGGCGCGCATCGAGTGGAGCACGCTCCTGAGGCACCTTGGGCTCTCATCCACGCTCTCACCGGAAGCCAAGGAAGAGACGCTTCGGAGCATAGAAGATGCCGCCCGCGACTTGAAGCGCGTGGATGAACATGCGGCTCGTATCGCACGTCTCGAGGAAACCGCAGCGTCCATCGATGGCCTCTACGCTCAGGTGGCGAAGGAAGCAGGAGAACCACTGCCAGGCACAGACGTTGCAGCAAACATCGAGGCACTGGACACGCGCCTGGCAGCCGCCAGGGCAGAGAAGGTGAAGCAGGAATCGCTCGGGGAGCAGGTGCAACAACTCGCTGAAGAGGTCAAGGGCCTTCAGCACCAGCGCGAGAGGGAAGACATGGACCTGTCCGGCTTCCTCGCGTCAAATGGAGTGCCCTCGCCTGAGGCGCTGCGGGAGAAGTACCAGCGATTCGCGGCGGCCCGGGACTTGAGGAAGTCAATCGACGCGAGCCTGAGGACCGTCGAGACCACCGCCGGCGCAGGAGATGCGCGCAAGGTCTTCATCAAGGAACTCGCGGCCACGACGCCCGAAGATATTCGCGCGGCCCTGGCCGAACTGAAGGAGCGCGTCACAGCACTGGAGACGGAGTCAGGCGAGACTAACCGGCAGGTTGGTGCGCTGGAGAATGAACTGCAGGCACTCGTTTCGGGTGAAGACCTCGTAAACCGGGAGGCCGAGG
>JAUVYD010000190.1 GCA_030603265.1 Dehalococcoidia bacterium | reverse complement strand
CATACTGGTGCTGGGTGACCGGAGGATGCTCGAGGCCTACCCAAACATGTTGAGGGGCAACGTGCTTCTTCGTCAGAGCCTGGCCAACTGTGTCTACGGTCTCCAGCTTGCCGCTGAGAGTCTCGGGCTTGCCACTGCATGGGGAACGCTCCAGGGCGGCAGACCCGAAGTGGAAATTCGAGAGCTACTCGACATCCCGGACGTGTTTACAATTGACCACATAGTACCCCTGGGATACGCAGATGATGCAGAAGGAGCCAGGGCGGCGGCACTCCGACCTGCCCGCGAACGCGCTCCGCATCGGCGGCAACTCGCGGACATTGTCCACTGGGGCAGCTATGATAGCTCGATGCTGCGTTCGGACGAGGCTGTGGAGGAATTCATCTGGTCCGAAACGGTGACGCGGGTGCGGCGGCAGACCTAGGAATACGAGAACACGTTCGGCCCCCGGGCGTGGCCATCGCGCCAGAAGTGGAACACCCCGTTCAGCGACACCCGTCGCAGCAGACACGCAACGACTCGCGTCGCATAAGGCTCGGTTCGAAGCTGTCCCGTGCCTGCGCTCCGGTTCCTACGAGGGAATGGAAGTGCCCGGTGTCGGTGGCAGAATCTTGCTGCGTGTTTCCGGTGAGCCGTTGCCGGCCTCGCGCTTCGCCAGGATGGCGGCCTGGGAGGCGGCGAATCGCGCGACTGGAACACGGTACGGCGAACAGCTCACGTAGTCCACGCCTACCTGGTGGAAGAACTTGACGGACTCGGGGTCGCCGCCGTGCTCGCCGCAGACGCCTATCTTCAGGTCGGAATTCGTGCGCTTGCCGCGCTCGACGCATGTCCGCATCAGCTCACCCACAGCCGACCGGTCGATGGTTGCGAATGGGTCCTTCTTCAGGATGCCCCTGTCGACGTATGCTGGCAGGAACGTACCTATGTCATCCCGGCTGAACCCGTATGTGGACTGGGTCAGGTCGTTTGTACCGAAGGAGAAGAAGTCTACGTATGGTGCGAGCCTGTCTCCGATGAGCGCGGCCCTGGGCAGCTCTATCATGATGCCGAAGCGGAAGCTGGACTCCGGGAAGTTCATCTCGGAGCGCACCTGCTCAGCCGTGGCGAACACCAGCTCTCGCAGGAGAGCCACCTCCTCCTCCATGCTGATGAAGGGCAACATTATCTCGGGCAGCACGGTGACGCCATTGCGCATGAGTTCGTATGCAGCCTCGAGGATGGCGCGGACCTGCATCTCGTATATCTCGGGGAAGGTGATGCCGAGGCGGCAGCCACGGTGGCCGAGCATCGGGTTGAATTGCTCAAGGGCATGGACACGCTCTCTCACGCGCCGGTAGGGCAGGTTGAGCCGCTTGGCGAGCGCTATCAGCCCCTCCTCGTCGTGTGGCAGTGGCAGGAACTCGTGCAGTGGCGGGTCGAGCAGCCGCACGGTGACCGGCAGGCCCTCCATCACCTGGAAGATATCCAGGAAGTCCGACTTCTGGAAGGGCAGGAGCTGCGCGAGCGCCTCCAGGCGTTCGTCCTTCTCCTGCGCCAGGATGGCCTTGCGGAAGTGGTCGATGCGGTCCTGCTGGAAGAACATGTGCTCCGTGCGGCAGAGGCCGATGCCTTCCGCGCCGAACTGGCGTGCGACCTTCGAATCAGCCGCCGTGTCGGCGTTCGTCATGACGCCCATCTGCTTGACGAGATCGGACCAGAGCATGAGTTCCTGGAACTCGTTGCTGAGCTGGGGCCTCACGGTTGGAAGCCTGCCGATCATGACCTCGCCGGTAGTGCCGTCCATGGTTATCCAGTCACCCTCTGTGACGATGCGGTTGCCTACAACGAACTCGTCCTTGTCCTCGTGGATATCGATCGTAGAGGCTCCAACGACGCAGCACTTACCCATGCCACGCGCGACGACTGCCGCGTGGGAGGTGATGCCGCCGCGCGTTGTCAGGATGCCGACGGCCGCATTGATGCCACGGATGTCATCCGCAGAGGTCTCCGAGCGGACGAGGATGTACTCTCCGTTGTCCTTCGCCTGCGACTCGACGAGGTCGTCGGGGTTGAAGACAACTTTGCCGGAGGCGGCGCCGGGAGAAGCAGGGAGTCCGGCTGCCACAACCTCGCGCTTCGCAGAAGGGTCGATAATGGGGTGCAGCACCTGCTCGAGCTGCTGCGGCGTGATGCGCAGGAAGGCGTCTGTGGCTGCCATTACGCGCTCGCGGGTCATGTCGGTGGCTACCTTGATGGATGCCTGCGCTGCGCGCTTGCCGGCGCGGGTCTGGAGTATCCACAGCTTGCCGTTCTGAACAGTGAACTCGATATCCTGGATGTCCTTGAAGTGCTTCTCCAAGTTGCGGGCGATGCGCTCGAGTTCTGTGTAGTTGCGAGGCATGAGTTCCTGCATCTCCTGGACGGGTCGTGGTGTGGCCGTGCCGGCGACGATGTCCTCGCCCTGTGCGTTGACCAGAAACTCCCCGGTGAGTGCCTTCTCGCCGGTCGACGGGTCGCGGGAGAAGGCCACGCCAGTGCCGCAGTCCTCCCCCATGTTGCCGAAAACCATCGTCTGAATCGTGACGGCGGTGCCGAGGTCATGCGATATCTCGTTCATCTCGCGGTATGCGATGGCGCGGGGGTTGTTCCATGAGCTGAACACGGCCTCGATAGCTGACCAGAGCTGCTCGCGCGGGTCGAGCGGGAACTCCTTGCCCGAGAACTTCTTCACCTCGTCCCGGAGCATCTGCGTCAGAATCGGCAGGTCCTCTGCCGGGAGTTCGCTATCGAGCCGAACCTCTCGCTCTCGCTTGAGCTGGTTCTCGATAGTATTGAGTGCCGCATCGGGCACTCCGAGGACGACGTTGCTGTACATCTTGATTAGGCGACGGAAGCTGTCCCAGGCGAAGCGAGGGTTGTTCGTCTTCTTTGCCAGGGCGCGAACGGCGTCCTCATTCAGTCCAAGGTTGAGGATGCTGTCCATCATGCCCGGCATTGAGATGCGTGCGCCGGAGCGCACAGAGACGAGGAGCGGGTTCTTGCTGTCGCCGATCTTTGTTGCGGACCCTTGTTCGAGCTTTGCCAGCGCTTCTTCTACTTGCTCTCGGAGCCCTTCCGGCAGCGCCTTGTCGTTCTGAAGGTAGTGGTTGCAGGCATCGGATATGATGGTGAAGCCGGGAGGTACGGGCACTCCCATGCGTGCCATCTCGGCGAGGTTTGCGCCTTTCCCTCCGAGCAGGTCCTTGAGGCCTGCTCTTCCCTCAGCTGTCCCGTCTCCAAAGGAGTATACGTACTTCGATGCCATCTGCCCTCCTGAAGGGGTCCTCGGGCCCCGAGTCTGTAGTAGTGTGCCCCTCTTCTAACGGCGAGATAACAACACCCGCCTTTCGTGAGAGGGGGGCACCATGACATGCGGAAGGCCCCGCTCCCGACGGAACAAAGGACCCGCCGCAGGCTCACTGCGGCGTCTCAACCCGCAGCCTGAGCTACTCACGGCGCAGGAACATAATAGGGGTGCTCGCATACGAATGTCAAATTGGCCGGTTGTGTTGTTGTGGCTCAGGGGAGCATCCGGATGCGGGCGACGAGAATGGTCACCCCGTGGCGGC
>JAUVYD010000147.1 GCA_030603265.1 Dehalococcoidia bacterium | reverse complement strand
CTTCATCCTCCCCCGACGGGGCGACGCATGCATTGCCCCTACAGATCCGCCCGTGGACATTTTCGCTGAACAGTCAGGGGAGGACAGAACCGTAGAACATCTACATAGACACAGGAAGCTCCTATGCGCTCTGTTTCTTCTGCTTCTGCTTGTACTCAGCAACGCAGTACATCCCCTCGCCCAAGCGAGCGGGCCCGAAGCACTGGTTGCAGTGAATACAAGTTGCGGTTGACGTGTCTCCCTCATGCCAGCGCCGCACAAGATGAGGCTCCCGTATGAGCGGTCTGCTGAGGGATATGAAATCAGCAACCCCCTCATCCACCAAGCTCCTGGCCACGCTGTATGTCCTGATTCCCCCTACAAGCACAAGGGGGGCAGACGCGCTATCTTTGTACATCCTGGCTGCGTCAAGGTAGTAGACCTCTTCCTCAGGAGCCTGGATTCCCAGTCTCGAGAAGCCACGGTCCTTCGGACTCAGCGCGGTGCCGCCGCTCATCTCGACGGCGCTGATGCCTTCGTTCTCGAGCATCCCCACGACCTCCACCATCTCCTTGCGGGTGAAGCCGCCGTCGATGAAATCATCGGAGTTCATCTTGATGAGCACCGGCACATCATCGCCGAGTGCCCCACGTATCGCGTTGAGGACCTCGATGTGAATCCGTGCACGGTTGACCAGCTTGCCCCCATACTCATCGGTTCGCCTGTTGAAGTAGGGGGACAGAAACTGGCTGAGCAGATAGCCGTGTGCCGAGTGTATCTGCACTCCGTCGAAGCCGGCCTCCATCGCTCTTTCCGCTCCACAACGGAAGGCGCTCACAACCTGCCGTATATCCTCCTTCGAGAGCTCCCGGCACGTGCGGTCATCGGGAAGCTTCATCGCTGACGGACCGACCAGCTCGCCTGCCGGGTCATTCGCCATACACCCACCATGTGCAAGCTGCACCACAATCTTCGACCCGTTCTGATGCGCAACGTCCGCCATTCGTGCGAGACCGGGCACAAGGTCATCCCTATGGATACCAAGCTGCGACGCACGTACCCTCCCCGAGGGCTCGACGTACGCGTGGCTGCTGATGATGAGTCCAACCTCTCCCCTGGCCAGCTCCGCCGTCAGGTCTATGACTTCATCCTTGCATGAGCCGTCCCCATTTGCCATTCCTTCGAATGTCGCAGACCGGACGAAGCGGTTCGCAACAGTCATTCCACCGATGCTGGTTTGCTCGAAAATCGTCGGCATATCACCTCCTGGTCCGAGTAGTATCTCGCACGAATGTCGCCTCGGTCAACACTCAACCATGATGTCTGGTGACGGTCTACGATTCTGTCCGGCCGAACAGTTCAGCGAATAAGTCCGCGTGCAGGAGTTGCTGATGTTGAACAGGAAGGGGTGGAAGGAGCCGGTGACCACGAGCCCACTCCTTGTGGAGTACGTTGCACGTGCTGGTGATAGGTAGTGTCGTCTGTTGTAGGGGCGCTTCGAGAAGCGCCCGGTGATTGACGGCCCATCGCGGTGGTAGGAAGCAATCGCGTGTGATGGCTGATAGCGAGTTGCAACCGTGGTTCCAGACAATGGCCGGGCCGTTCACGAACGGCCCCTACATTCGGACCACCCCGCACCCGCCGGGCACGTGCAACGTGCCCCGTTCGGAACCACCCCACCACGGGCGGTTCACGTCGGGTTGTGTGTAAATCAAGGTTGTGCTGGCCTTCGCGACGTTGTGTGACGACAGGGCAACGGGAGAGGCATGCCTCTCCCCTACAAATACCACCCAACATGCCCCTCCCGTAGCTATGACGGTGCTCAAGGTTGGTGCTGGCGCCATGTCCGGGAATGAGCACCGGGCCACCGGATTCCCGTCGGCCCATCTTGTCACGAGAGCCATCTATCTGTAGGGGAGGGGCATGCCCCTCCCGTCGGCTGGCGCATCGCACATGGTTGTGGTTACGGACAGGATGAACGCGCCGCGTCACGTAGGGGCAGGCTCCCATGCCTGCCCGTTGGGGTTTGGCGATGTTTCATTGTCCCTGCCACCACCGGGCGCAGGTGACAGGACCACTGACCTCCCAAGAGGAACCTGTCGTTGGACAGCAGCGCAGCGGGTCACCGGGGCGGAATCCGGCACGCATGGTATCATCGTCGTTCAGATGCCTGATACCGTTCTCTCCCCGGCAGAGCGCGAACGACTGACCGGAGTTGTGGGCCGGCACATGGCCCTGTGTGACGGTTTGCGCTCACATTGCGAGCGTTGTCTCCAGACGGGGCGGTGGGGTGGGAGCGTCACACTAATGGTCGTCGATGCGGCCTTCATGTCCATCGGACTGAACTATTTCACTGCAGTAGTGCCCGGCGTTGCCGCATATGAACTAGAGATGCTCGCAGGTCGGGTGCCCGACAGCCTCAGTGCGTTGTCCTGCGTCCAGTACGAATCGGTCGCCCGCATCTGGAAAAACCGCCGCTCGTGGGAGATGGCAAAGGGAGTGGCTGACTGTCTGTCCAGGCATGGCACCACGACAGCAGATGGTGATGCAGTCGCGCTGCGCGACTGGGCTGCACGCGCCTCCCTGGAGTCATGGGCATCCGACCCCGTTGGCATGATCAAAGGCGTCGGCATCAACACCTACCAGTACCTGAGGATGATGGGGGGCGTCGACACTTCCATGCCCGACAAGATAGTGCGCCGCGTCATCGCCCGGATAGTAGAAGAGGCGGTTGTGCCACTTCCCACGAAGGACGACCTGGAACTCGTGGACACCATCGCCCTCATAGGGCGCGTCACGGGCCAACACCCCATCGAGCTCACCTGGATGACCTGGATGGTCCAGTCAGAGGGGAAGACGATGAGGATGGACAAGTACCGCGACCTGCTGCAGCGCATCTGATACTTCGCGATGAAGGCCCGCAACAACAGAAGAGGGAGGCAAGTGCCTCCCTCTTCTGTTAACAGCAAACCGTGCTTAGGACTAGAACGGCAGGACATTGGGCCAGAATTTCTCGAGGATACCTACCACGAGGACAAACCCAATGATCAGGGGCAGAATAGTTCCGCAGTAGAACCGCAGGCCTGCAGGGAATTTCGTCCCCTCGCCCTCGTTGGCCTCCTTCAGGAAGTTGTCCCAGCCCCAGCCATACTTGTGCGCACAGAAAAGTGCAAACACCAGAGAGCCGATAGGCAGAAGAAGGAAGCTGACAATGAAGTCCAAGAGGTCCAAGATTCCGCTGCCCTCACCCAAAGGCTGGATCGAGCTCCAGAGATTGAAGCCAAGGACGCAGGGCATGGACAGCAAGAACACTGCGATGCCCTCAACAACAACGGTCTTTTTCCGGCTCCAGCCCCACTGGTCCATCGCATACGCGGTAAGGTTCTCAAACACCGCAACCGCTGTGGTCATGGCCGCCAGGACCAAGAGAAGGAAGAACAGGAACGACCATATTGCGCCACCTGCCATCTCGTTGAAGATGTTCGGTAGCGTGATGAAGACAAGCCCGGGACCCGCACCCGCATCAACACCGAACGCTGCAGCGGTGGGGAAGATAATCAGACCGGCCATCAGGGCGACGAAAGTGTCGATACCGATGACGCGGGCCGACTCGCCGGCAAGTGAACGCTGCTTATTGATATAGCTGCCGAAGATGGCCATGCTGCCGATACCAAGACTGAGCGTGAAGAACGCCTGTGACATTGCGGCGTACACGCCAGCACCGGAGAGCTTGGCAAAATCAGGTCTCAGGTAGAAATCAATACCTGCAGCGGCGCCCGGCAGGGTCACGGCCCTGACTGCCAGAACGATGAGGATGACGAAAAGGCCACCCATCATCCCCTTGGTGACGCGTTCCACTCCGGCCTTGAGCCCCAAGCCGCACACGAGGTAGCCAATAAGGACGACCAGGAACACCCACAACGTCATTTCGTTGAGGTTGGTGATGAGGCCTCCGAAGAACGCCCCCAACTCATCAGGGGTCTTGCCCATCAGATGGCCCGCAGTAGAGTGGTACAGGTACGCAAGCGTCCAACCGGCAATGGTGGTGTAGAACATCATCAGAATCAGGTTGCCGAGGATGCCGGTATGGCCGTACACATGCCATTTGCTGCCCTTTGGTTCCAGGGCTGTCATGGCACCCGCCAGGTTGCGCTGCGCAGCGCGACCGATGGAGAACTCCATAACCATCACAGGAAAACCAAGGATAGCCAGAAAGATAAGATAGATGACCACGAAGGCCGCACCACCATACTGCCCGGTGATGAAGCCGAACCGCCAGATGTTGCCGATGCCCACGGCACAGCCAGCAGAGACCAGGAGGAAACCCAGTCTGGTCGCGAGTTGTTCTCTTTGTTGCATACTCACCTCCTTTTCACGAGACGCCCTGCCTGGAGCCTCGACCGGTCAGGCGGAGACGACTGCGCAACGCCAGAGCCCGACGGGAACACGAACCGGGCCTCTGACAACGCATACCATAATCCGCCGGACGCCCAACGCAGGCTTCACTAAAGAACACAAGGCACCTGCCCTGGAGCAGATGCGCAGTTTTCAACTATAGGTAGACTTAGACACAAATGTCAATAGCTTGCAGGGGTTTGCGCCCCGGCTATCCAACACAGTTCGCTGGATGCATCATGGCCGGCGATAGCAGGGAAGCAGGTCAGGACAGCGCCGAACCCGGGGGCAGCCCCCAACTCCACCTGCTCCACGTGCTCCACGTGCTCCACCACTACCATGCTCTCAATC
>JAUVYD010000157.1 GCA_030603265.1 Dehalococcoidia bacterium | reverse complement strand
GCCGCCCAGTCGATGACCGTGTCAACCTGGCGCGGGCTGAGGTGTCCATAGATGCGCCGGACCCGCGACCCGCGGCGCAACTCAGACCCGAAGTCGCTCTTCCAGCGCCTCTCGTATCCCGACAGCACCTTCGACGAGAGGTCTCCCACCGCAAGCGCCTGCCCGATAACATCCGCACCTGCCCGCGCCGCGATGGCTCCGAAATACAGCCCGCCGCCGGTCGTCGGCTTCACCTGGCCGGCTGCATCCCCGATGACGATGAGTCCCTCCGCATACGTGCGACGAAGGGGCGACACCGGGACGGGCCTCTGCGTGATGAGTATCTCACGCTTTCTGAGCCTCCGCCGGACTACCGGCCGCTCAAGGAAGCGCCCCACCTGCGCCTTCGCGGACCGGGGACCCAGAACACCGACCCGCACGAGATGACCGCCGACCGGGACCAGCCAGGCAAACAGGCCGCGCGCCAGGTCCTGAAGGAGATATAGCTCCGTCTCGTTCACATCATCCATCTCGATTTCCGCATGCGCACCCACCAGGTAGCGCTGCGTCGCGCCGAGACCTATCTGGCGGGTCAATCCCGGACCCACACCGCCTGCAATCACAAGTGCTCGCGCGTGCATGACTTCGCGGGAAGCCGGCCCTGCCACGAGAAGCTCGAACCCGCTGTCGCGACGGTCGATACGAAGGACGACGGTACCGGTGCGAACGTGTGCGCCCGCTCCGGCGGCCCTTTGCAGCAGTCGACGCTGCAGGAGCGCTCTGTCCAGCACAAGTGCCTGAGAAACCGGCGATTCCACCCGCAGCCGCCTTCCCGAAGGAGAGATGAAGACTGCCGAGCTGGCCTCTGCCACGACGCAGTCAGGCTCCATCCCCACGAGGTCGGCGTAGCCACTGCCGACGACGCCCGTGCAGCATGGTGCGCTGACAGCCCCATCCTTTCTCTCGATGACAACCACGCCGGTGCCCGCCGATGCGAGCAAGAAAGCCGCGTAGCTCCCGGAGGGACCGCCGCCTATCACGGCGACATCATATGTTTCTGACACCTGTTGCTCTGCTCATGCCCCGCGCAGGCGCGGGCCGTCTAATGCTAGTATAGCTACCGCTGCACGGCAACCCGGACCCGGAGAGGACCCTCTGTGTGAGCCTGCTGCGAGTCAGGTTCGCCACGGTCATGGTGCGCTCATGCTACCACTGGGACATGCAGGCATAACACTCGGAGTCGCTGTTGCGGCGGAAGCCCTGCGCGCACCCCGGACATCTCCTGCGTCCATCAGGGCGGCACTGATGCCGCGGCGGCTTGGCGATGCGTTCGTGTCGCTCTCGCACCGGGTGGACCTGCGCGTTCTTCTCGTCGGGTCGCTCCTGCCGGACATCATCGACAAACCTGTCGGTCTCCTGTTCTTCCCCGACTTGTTCGGCACCGGGAGGCTCTTCTGCCACACGCTCCTCTTCTGCCTGCTGCTCGCCGTCATGGGAGCATGGCGCTACCGGCTCCGGCGGACCGGTGGTCTGCTCGTCCTCTCATATGGCTCCGCCATGCACCTGGTGCTTGACGGGATGTGGAGGAGTCCCGAAACCCTCTTCTGGCCCGCTATGGGCCTCATCCTCCGCGGGGAGACCCATGACCAATGGCTCAGGACCATTTTCTTAGCGCTGTTCACGCGCCCGGAGGCCTACGTGCCGGAGATTGCCGGTGCTATGATTCTCGTGCCCCTGTCGCTTGTGATGGTCCGGAGGGGCAGTTTTTCCCGCTTCCTCCGGACAGGGACTGTCGACTGAATGACGACCAAGTGGCATCAACGACTCGCCGGCGGCTTTCTGCTCGCGGCCTTGCTGTGCGGCACATTCGGTTTCCCCCCGGAGCAGACAGCAGCTCTCAGCCTCGATCCTTACGAGTACTACCAGTTCGACTACCACATCGCGTTCAGCCACGATGAGGTCGAGCCAGGAGAGCCGTTCTCAATCAGCGTGGGCGCTGAGGTGCGCTGCATCAAGGACATGCCGTTCGGCGCGGACGAGGCCACGATAGTCGCCTCAGTTCTCGCCCGCAGCCAGGCATCAGGAGAGGAAATCACCCTGTTCGATGGCTACGAACTAACTGTGACCGACGTCCCGGACTGGCAGGGCGATCAGTACTCCATCGAGGAGACAGTGGAAGTCTCGTTTCCGGATGGCACGACTTCGGGCACCTACGACATCGTGGCGGAACTCACGGACGTGAGCATTGATGGCTGGAATATCACGGGATTCATACCCGGGTCCTCCCGCTCCGTCGGCGCCGGGCCCATTGCATGCGTCGACCCGGATGTCGCACCTCCTCCTCCGGCGCCCCTGCAGGGAACGCTGAGCATCTCGATTCTCGGCCATGATATCGAGCCCGGTATCGACGGAGCTGGCATTCTTGCTGAGGACGTGTATGCGGAGCTGATCGAAGGTCAGGTATCGCTATACATCGATGCAGGCACGCGCTGCCTCGACGACTCGGGCTCTCCGCTCGCGTACGTCTCGATTGTCAAAGACCCGACACCTGAGCCATGCGGAGATGGGGTCGTGCTCTCTGCCTTCAAGCTGCGGCCGGGGGGGGCGCGGTTCAGCCCGCCGCTGCAGATCGGCATCGCCTATGCCGCCGCAGATCTGCCGGATGGCTGCGAGGCCGATGACCTTTCAGTCGCCTGGTACGACAGCGATGACGAAGAATGGGAGAAACTGAGCAGCGTTGCGGATACTCAGCGAATGACTGTGACCGCCGACGTCCGCCATTTCAGTACGTTTGCGCTCCTTGCGACGATTGAGGACCGCGAGCCAGCCACGTTCGTAGTCAGCGAGCTGACGGTGAGTCCCCGGGAGGTCCAGTCCCTCGGCAGAGTGGATGTCAGTGTGTCCGTGAACAACACCGGCGGGAGCGAGGGGACCTACCATCTTGCACTTGAGATCAACGGCGAGACGGAGCACTCTCAAGACGTCGTGCTGCATCCCGGCGCCGGCCGGACGTTGCGATTCACGGTTGCGCGTTCTCAACCGGGTGAGTACGAGGTCTCTGTCGGTGAGCTCAGTCACAGCTTCTCCGTCCTGGGCAATTCCACTCCGGCGCAGATACCGGTCGCCGGAGCGACAGCTTCAGGGACGGACGGCTCTTCCAGCGAGGGACTGCACCCGGTGTACGCGGTGCTGCTCGGGCTGGCGGCTGTGGCTTTTCTCTCCCTCGTTGTGCTGGTTCTCGCAAAGGTATTGTAGAAGCACTGGTGTGCACCTATACTAGCTATATGCTCCCGGCGCCGGTAAGGCGCAACCGTCGTGTAGACCAGGAAGGACCGCCTCCGGGAATGGAGGCGTGGAGGAGGAGGTAAACAGCCATGTCCGAAAGAACACGCAGCGCTACCATGAGGCTGCTCGGCGTACTCACCGCCGTTCCTGTGCTCCTGCTCACGCTATCGGTGGCAAGTGTGAGCGCCGCGGAGCAGGAAGACTACAGCGCGGGGCAGATTCAAGACTGGCTCGTCGACAAGATAGAAACGACGACGGTCGGCGTCACGACGCCTCCCTCGGTGACCCTGGACCTCGCGAACAACAGGATGGATGTCGAGGGCTTCACGTTCGAGGTTCGCGGAGTCGCCGTGGGGCTGAACGAACTCCGCCTCACCTTCAACGGCGCCGACACGAGCGTGGCCGTCGCGGGTGAGTTGGATGTCCTCGGAAAGAATCCGCGCTTCTGGTGCGACCTCGTCATCGAGTGCACAGACACAGACGGCATACCCAGGGTCACCAGCATCAGCGATGTCAAGATCGCCGACTACGAGCCTGACCTGTCCACGGAAGACCTCGACACCATAGCGGAGAAGCTCAACCGCATCATCGAGGCAAGCGAAGTCTCGATCGGGTCCCCGGGAGCGAAACTCTTCTCCATCGATGTTGTGGACACCGACAAGGTCGAGTTGACCTGGAGCGACCCCACAACAACCACCCTGCACGAAGCACTCCCGATTGAGCAGGCAGTCTCAGATGCCGCGGACACGCTGGCAAGCAAGGCCAACAGCTACTTCGCGGAAGACCCTGCCCGATGGTGGGTCGACGTTGTCATTGCCGACGAACAGCTCCAGATAGATTGCGAGGCCTCGTTCCACGGAATAACAGTCGGTCTCAGGGACTTCAATGTCGACTTCGACACCCTGAACGCCTCAGTCGCAGCCGCCACCGTGTACATCGGCACGACGCCGCAGGAGGCGACGTTCTTGGCTGCGGGTGAGATAGCCGTCAGCGGCGGCATCCCGTCCCTCACGATGACCGACCTGACGATGGACAATACGCATCCCAATTTGAGAGACTTCGTTGTGGATATCCAGGATGCCCTCCTGCATGCAATAGACCAGGCGGTCGACAACGTCGTCAGTAGCACGGGACTCGAATCCGGCCTTGCGACGGTGGATGACATCGCAGTCGTGGGCACCGTGCTGCGACTGACCGGAAGCGTGGCCGTGAACATCGACATCGAACTGAAACAGGGTTGGAACATGGTCTCCGTGCCGGTCGT
>JAUVYD010000250.1 GCA_030603265.1 Dehalococcoidia bacterium | reverse complement strand
GTGCCTCCTGCGGGCCTCCTCGTCACCGAGCGTCACCGACTGAGTCCCGCCCACAAGGTCTGAGAGAGTGGGGTTGAGTATCAGATTCTCCAGGCTGTTGCCGTGGGCTGTCCCGATGAGCTGAACGCCGCGTTCGGCTATAGTCCGGGCAGCCTGTGCCTCGAGTTCGGTCCCAATCTCGTCGATGATGATGACCTCGGGCATGTGGTTCTCGACAGCCTCAATCATCACCGCATGTTGCTGTTCAGGCGTGGGTACCTGCATCCGCCGCGCGTGACCGATGGCGGGATGGGGGATATCTCCGTCGCCGGCTATCTCGTTCGACGTGTCAATCACGATGACGCGTTTCTTCGCGCTGTCTGCGAGAACCCGGGCAACCTCGCGCAGCATGGTCGTCTTGCCTACGCCGGGCCGCCCAAGAAGAAGGATATTCTGGCCGGACTCGATGAGGTCTTCAATCATGTCCACCATGCCGAACACCGCGCGACCCACCCTGCAGGTGAGGCCAACGATGTCGCCACGACGGTTGCGCATCGCAGAGATGCGATGGAGAGTCCGTTCGATACCTGCTCTGTTGTCAGATGTGAAGTCCCCGACGCGCGACACCACAAAGGCGATGTCGTTGTGGTCGACTTCTTTGCAGCTGATGATGCTGTCTTGTCGGGGGAGGCGCGCCTCGGGAGGCGCGCCGAGGTCGAGCACTACCTCGAGCAGTTCGCTGAGTTGTGCCTGCTCGCGCAAGGGCTCGCGGACATGGGGAGGAAGTACATCGAGAAGAGCGTCAAGGTCGTCTGCTACTACCTGTCGCAAACGCGTCCCTACCAACCCCTGGAGGCGAGGAGTTCCTGTTGAGGGATAGAACTTATCTCCAGGCCGGGCATGGCTTCTCCGAGACCCTTTGAGACGCGCGCGAGGATAGCGGGATCCCGGAAGTGGGTGACTGCCTCTACGACGGCCTTTGCCCTGGCCGCAGGGTTGCTCGACTTGAAGATGCCCGAGCCGACGAACACGCCGTCGGCGCCAAGCTGCATCATGAGGGCCGCGTCGGCGGGGGTGGCGACGCCTCCGGCAGCGAAGTTGACGACGGGCAGCTTCCCCGACTCGTGCAGGTCGAGCACGAGCTGGAGCGGGGCTCCGAGGACCTTGGACTCCGTAGAGAGTTCTTCCTTCGGAAGTGACTGCACTCTGCGTATGCCGTCCTGCACCGCCCGCATGTGACGGACAGCCTCCACGATGTTGCCCGTACCGGCTTCACCCTTGGTGCGTATCATAGCCGCTCCTTCAGAGATGCGGCGCAGAGCCTCTCCAAGCTCCCTGCAACCGCATACGAAGGGGACCTGGAAATCGTGCTTCCACACGTGGAAATGCTCATTTGCCGGAGTGAGGACCTCCGACTCGTCTATGAAGTCGACGCCGAGAGATTCGAGTATCTGCGCTTCGACGAAGTGGCCGATGCGGCATTTCGCCATGACAGGGATGCTCACCGTCTCCATGATCGCGGCTATCACCGTCGGGTCGGCCATCCTGGCGACGCCTCCCGCTGCCCGGATATCGGCAGGGACACGTTCAAGCGCCATGACTGCACAGGCGCCGGCATCCTCAGCAATCTTTGCATGCTCGGGCGTGACGACATCCATGATAACGCCGCCCTTCAAGGACTGCGCGAGACCACTCTTGGTCCTGAAAGTGCTCTTCTCCATGGCAGTATTATAGGTCAGCTATCCGCAGGACGCAAAGGCCTGTTCTTCTCTTGCGTCACCGTCTGTGGATGTTTGGAGTCCGCCGGAACGCGGCGGAGGGCCCAGGCGCCACTGCGCTTGAGCCCTCCACGGCTGTCATGTTCTGATGTCGCCTTCAACTCATCCTGC
>JAUVYD010000125.1 GCA_030603265.1 Dehalococcoidia bacterium | reverse complement strand
TATTGTAGCGTTACGACGGTTGCGACACAACCATCCGTGTGGTGTACCGTTGGTTGTCTGCGATTCTATCCGTCCCTAACTGTTCAGCGAACATGTCCGCATGGAGAAGAGGCTGCCCACGAGGCCGTGAGATGGATGGACTGTCAGCAGGATGGAATTGCCCCGTTTCCCGTAGGGGCGGACCTCTGTGTCCGCCCGTCGGGTGGGTGTGGACGGTTGGGTGGAATGCCCCGTTTCCCGTAGGGGCGGACCTCTGTGTCCGCCCGTGGGGGAGGATGAAGTGTGTTGTGATTCGGTGTAGGGACGCTTCGAGAAGCGCCCGGTGATTGTGGAACACGTTGTTGCAGTAGGAAGACTCGATACAATACAGTACCGCGTTGCGGCCTACTGAAGCAGGGCCGATTTCAAGAAACCCTGTGAAGGGCAGGTTTGAGAATGACCAATCGTGAAGCCGGGCGGCTGGAGTTGAGGAAGCTTCCCCGACACGTTGCATTCGTGATGGATGGTAACGGCCGCTGGGCTACCCGGCGCGGTCTGCCAAGACTCGATGGGCACCGAGAGGGGATTGCGAATGTCGAGAGAATTGCCGCCGCGCTGATGGCGCGTGGCGTGCAGTACATGACCATCTACATGTTCTCCACGGAGAACTGGAAGCGTCCGCAGGAGGAGGTCGAAGGGATATTCGGTCTGCTGGTGGGATGGCTGCGGGACACGGTTCCCGGTCTTCAGGCGAGAGGTGTCAGTATCCGGCACTACGGACAGGCTGACCGGCTGCCGCCCGAACTGGCTCGGGCTCTTCAACACGCTGGTTCGACATCCAGCGGGGAACGTCTCGTGCTCGGGCTGGCCATCAACTACGGTGGAAGAGCCGAGATAGTGGAAGCCATCAGGGACGTTCTCTCGGCCTCGGAGGCGGACCGTGGGATTGACGAGCAGGCTATTGCCGACTCCCTGTACACTGCCGGAGTGCCGGATCCCGACCTGATTGTGCGGCCCGGAGGGGAGCTGCGCCTGAGCAACTTCATGCTGTGGCAGGCAGCATATGCTGAGCTATACTTCAGTCCTGTGCTCTGGCCGGACTTCGACGAGGCTGAACTTGACAGGGCACTGAGCGCCTACGAAGAGCGCTCCAGGCGTTTCGGAGGACTGTGAGTCGAATAGCGAGGCTTGTGGTTACCGGGAGGAAGAGAGCAGGATTGTCAGAATCTTCGCTGAGTAAGGAAGGTACATCATCATGGGAGACATAATCGAACAAGCCGGCGCCGTCGTGCAATGCAGGCAGTGCCCCTGGTACAAGAACTGCGTGATGCCCATGCAGATAGGCTCGAGTGAAATCAGTCAGTTCAGGGCTATGATGCAGGGTGGGGTTCTGGGCGATCAGGGGAACCCCGAGATTGAGAAGGTGCTCGAGAGCGTGGCGGCAATGGGACAGAACATGATGGTGCAGAGCTGCCCCGTGTTTGCCGAGCGACTCAAGTCAGACCCCCGGCTGGCGGAGCGCATCAAGCTCGCAATGCAGTCATGGGGCCAGGAGGAAGAAGAGAAGAAGGAAGAAAGCCAGTCGTGAGCGAGCCGCTGGCTCGAGTCGAGAGGCCGTTGGCTGAGAACTTCAGCGGCCGCAGGAAGCTGCTTGTTGTGTTCCTTGTGTACTCACACGAGAGCGCGCCGGCGGAATACAAGGAGAGGTGCGAGCGCTACTGGCTCCAGGTGGCAGAACAGCTCGGGAAACTCGAGTCGAAGATTGGGGCTGTGAGGCACGTGTATCACGAGTCGGTGCATAAGACCGGCGAGGAAGGTCTCTCCTTCATCGAGAATCTGAACCCGTTCAGCCATCATCTGACCGACACCCGCTGCGCCGCCGATGCAGCACTCGAGGCACTGGAGGAGCAGGACCTTGCAGCCGAGGTGGGTGACTGGGAGAGGTTCATGATGCTCGGCTTCTTGAGCAGGAAGGTGGCGGAGCTGGTGAGTGATCTCTACTCCCAGGCTGTGAAGAAGCGAAATGAGCATGCCGTGGGCGTTATTGACTCCACTCTCGGCCATGATGAGGTAGGGTTGCTGTTCGTGAGGGAGGGGCATGGACTGCAGTTTCCGCAGGACATGGAGGTGTTCAGCGTGGTTCCACCGGCACTGGATGAGCTTCACCGCTGGTTGCGGGACGAGGCGCGCAAGCCCTCCGGTGGAGGTGATGATGTGGAAGGCAGCGTGGAAGAATCCCCGTCTGCCCCGGAGGTAGAGTGATGAATGTGAGGAAACCCGCCGTCGCTGGCACCTTCTATGCCTCGACGCGGGACGGCCTCGTCGGTCAGATAGAGTGGAGCTACCGGCACAAGCTCGGCCCGGGGGATGTCCCTGAGGTGAACGAATCGGGCCCGAGGGAGATAGTGGCCCTTGTTGCCCCACACGCAGGCTACATGGCGTCCGGGCCGGTTGCGGCTCATGCCTACAGCTCGCTTGCGAGGGACGGGCGCGTTGATACGGCCGTCATCGTGGGGCCGAATCATACGGGCTACGGGACGGCGGTCTCGGTGTGGCCGTCGGGGACCTGGAGTACACCGCTCGGGAATGCGCGTGTGAATCAGGACCTGGCGAAGAGTCTGCTCGGCGGGATTGTCCGTGCGGATGAGTCTGCCCACATCTACGAGCACAGTATTGAGTTGCAGATACCCTGGCTGCAGCATCTGTACGGAGACGCCGTGCAGATTGTGCCGGTCGCGATGCTCGCGCAGGACGCGGACACGGCGAGAGAGGTTGGTGAGGCGCTGTCGAAGGTGGAGGGAAACGTCGTCCTCATAGCGAGCACTGACCTGACACACTACGAGCCGCCGGAGTCCGCTGCCCGGAAGGATACAGGTGTCATAGCGACTCTGGAGAATTTCGATAGCGACGAGATGTACCGATGGCTTCGTGCGGAGTCATGCACCATGTGTGGCTACGGGCCGGTGGCCGCCGTCATGTACGCCGCCAGAAAACTCGGGGCTACGCGGGCTGAGCTGCTCAAGTATGCCACCAGTGGGGACACAACCGGAGACTACTCGCGTGTCGTGGGCTATGCCTCTGTGGCGTTTCGCCGCTAGGAGGCTGTCGGAGAAACAGCCCCCTCGGCATTGATACGAAGGGAGCGACTCGACCACGGGGCGCAGTTGAACTGAATGCGCACTCCCGGCCTTCGTGAAGCGGCGCACCAACCCTGCCCTACGACGTGTAGACTTACAGTCAGTGTGGTTGTTCCGACAGGCTCCTAGAGACGACCTCGGCTGCGTCCAAGAGCCAGCCAGCCGTCTCGAGATAGCTCGCAGTCCACGAAGGCGCGCAGTTCCTTGTTGGTCAGCCACATCTGTCGAGCGATCTTGCTGAGTAGGTCGGGGTCAACTTGGCCTGAGGCTGCGTGTGAGAGTTTCGTGACTCTGCGTTCACGTCCTTCAACCGTCACGTAGTAGAAGACATGGTTCCGGTTGTCTGGCTCTGCCTTGGCTTTGGACACAAGGGCGTGTCGCAATTCGTCGTAGTCCACTCAGTCTGGCCCTCACCGGCTCCCGCGTCAGCGAGCGGGCTCGATGAGAGTCCGCAGGTGGTTGAGTTCCTCAAGCGCGACATCTGCTAGTCGAGTCTCGCGCTCTTCTAGGGATTGGAGGTATTCCCCGAGCGAGTCCACAAGATCGGCAACCGCCTCCTGCTCAGTCTCGCCCGTCCCATATTCGCTCACTCCGTGCAGCCAAGTGCTGGCGATGGTGCCGCTCAGAGTTGTCTCCAACAGGGCTAGTAGCAGACACTTCAGTTGCCAGCCGCCGAGCTCGAGACCGGCGGGAAGGGAGACGAGGGACACAGCACCGACCATTGGTACGGTGGGAGTCGCTACGGACGGAGCCGCAGTGAAGAAGACCTGCGAACTCGAAAGGAATGAGCTCTGCACGACAGGGCTGCTGACTGGCGTGAAGTGAATACTCGGCGTCGAGACGAAACTGTCGCGTCCGGTTTCGTTGTTGAATCTCACGATCGCACCCTCCCTGGTAAGCTTGGCGCGGCTACAGTTTGAATTCCTTCCTCTGCCAGAAGGCGTCCCAATCCTCCGGATGTATGTCCATCTGATGCAGTATCTGAGGCGCGACCTCGGCTTTCACTACCCCATCCTGCTCCGCCTTCATGACCTGCCTTCGGACCAGGTAGATCATGACCTTGAGATGCTCGACGCTCATCCGAATCGTTCCGTGTGTTGTGGACTGTGGGGCTCTGCTCGTCACAGGGTGCGCCTCTCGCACACCGAAACTGAGATTCGCGCCGAAAGGCGTGGTGGTAACGACGAATTGGTCAGCATACACGTCGAACTTCCCACTCGGGGCTGTCTCTTCGGGCATCTTCCTCACCTCCTGACTGCGACGAGGGAACGTTACCTCACTGTCACTAGCATGTCAACGCTTGGAGGCCGAGGTTCGTGTCCTATGTGGTGAAAGGGCGCAATCCCTATGCTCAAGAACGTTGCCGCTCTGCATGGTGGCAGGACAGCCAGCATGCCATCGCGCACCGGCGCCATCTGATGCCTTCTGCCCCCCGCGTATTTCGAGTTCGGGGGACCCCATACTTATCTCTCGCCACGACCCGACGCGCCAAGCCGGCATCCAGCAGATCGCAGGAATCGCAGGGACTGTTGTGCCGCATTTCCCGGGCCAGGCCCTGTAGGACAAGAAGGGACCCGGCAGTCGCCGGACCGACGCAAGCCGTAACTTGTGCTGGGGCCTGAGTTACAGGAAGTGCCGGATGCATTGTACTGCCAAGGGACACTAGAGCGACTTGGGGGACCCACCGGCCTGCCAAGGCCTCAGAGGCCCCTCGCCAGCTGGCTCTCTGGAAGGTAGTTGCCCATCAACTCGATTCTGTTGCGAACCTTGCCGTCTTCGATAGCAACAAGCCCGAGTCCCTTCAAGTAGTTGAGGTCTCTGGTCAAGGTCTTTGGCGTCATGTTCCGGTACGGGCGCGAAAGCGGGTGACCTCCGTCCCGAATATCACTCACCGGCACTGCGGACTCCGCAAGACCCATGACCAACTCGAGCATACGTTGGCCTGACTTGCTGCCGAGCTTGTCATGGAGCCATTCCCTAGCGAGGTCTCGGAAGGCGTAGAAACTGACCGCCTCCAGAACCATCTGGTGGACGTTGGCGAGCTCGCTCTTCAGACCTCGCAGGGCGAATAGGACAAAAGGCGTCAAATCACCATTCGTCT
>JAUVYD010000065.1 GCA_030603265.1 Dehalococcoidia bacterium | reverse complement strand
GGCCTTCTTCCAGCGTTCAGAGACGACGAACATGACAGACTCTCCTTCCGTGACTGCCGGGAACCGTACCCGCCGCTCTCCATTGTACCCGTCCCGGGAATCCAGCCGGACTCATTCTACGCATCTCATGTTCCGGAAGAGGGATCTCGGGGTCACAGGAGTCAATTGCCTTCGCGCCGTGGCGTGGGATTCCGGAGACACCACCCTCATTTCCCCGCGGTCAGACCAGGCAAGCAACCGCGAACCCGTGGCTGCGCTGTGGTATGACGCTTGACAGATGATATCGCCCGCAGTATCATCAGTGCGTGTCGAAGCGGAACAAACTGATAGAGCGCTTCCTGAAGCGCCCTGAGACAGTTGGAATCTCGGAGATACGCCAGTTGCTGACGGAACTGGGATATGAAGAAAGGACCAAGCCAGGAAGCCACTGCGTCTTTCACAAGAAGGGCGCCTACCCGATCTGCGTGCCCACGGTGGAAGGCAGGCAAGTGAAGAAGTTCTACGTTCGGCGGCTGGCTGAGATGCTGAACCTGGAGGAGGACCATGAACGTGCACAAGATGAATAGTCAGGAACTCAGGTCGCCCCTTTCAAGACGCTATCCAATCACCCTCTACCCGGCCGAGGAAGGCGGCTATGTTGCCGAGATAGAGGACCTGCCCGGATGCCTGACGCAGGGAGAGACCATTGAGGCGGCCGCTGCAGCAATCGAGGATTGCAGAGCTGCCTGGATTGAGACCGCGCTTGAAGACGGGCAAGAGATTCCCCTTCCGCGGACTGACGCCGAGTACAGTGGGAAGCTGCTGCTACGCATGCCGAAATCACTCCACAGGCATCTGGCCTCCCGTGCGCGGCAGGACGGCGTGAGCCTCAACACAGAAGTAGCCACGCTTCTTGCTACCTCTCTGGAAGCCAGAGAGCAGCAACTCAATGTCAGGGCGATTGTCGATGCGATTCTGGGGGTGCGCGGAAACGCACCGGGTACTGCCCCTGACTCACAGGTCACGGCTTCGGCCATCAACTACCCCAACAGGCGCAGCCCCAGGCTAGAGCGCTCTGCCGGACCGTCTACCGTGGGGGGGACGGTATCCGAGCCTTAGGCATCCACTGCACCCAACGACGATTCCACCACCCGGCAACAGGCAGCATGCGAGGGCCCTCTTCTTCATCCTGCCCCCGGCAGAATTCTCCCTGCTGCTCTTCTTCAATCCGGGTGCGCGCAGAGACAATCAGGGCGTACAATCATCAACCACAAGGTGGAATTAACCGGCCCGAGAGGTCTCGGCCGGTCGGAAGCGGCTCAACGGCAAGACAAGGGGAGGGACACGAGAGTGACAAACCAGGCGCTGGTACTGCCATGGCAAGACCTTCATGATTTCACGAAACGCGTCTTCGTCCGCCTGGGACTGCCCGAGCAGGACGCAGTCACCGAGACCGACACACTGATGTGGGCGAACCTCCGTGGCGTCGATTCGCACGGCGTGGTGCGCATACCGTGGTACGTGGAGAACACGCAAAACGGAATCATGAATCCGACGCCCGACATCCGGGTGACTGTCGAGACTCCCGCGATTGCCCTCATCGAGGCGGACCGGGCCTTCGGGCCCGTGGTGACGAACCAGGCGGCAGACATGGCAGTCGAGAAGGCCAGGGAGGTCGGTATCGGCTGGATACTGGTGCGCAACCACACGCACCAGGGAACGATGGGCCAGTACGTCCAGAGAATCGCGAACCACGACATGGTGGGCATGATTTTCGTATGCAGCCGACCCAACACGGCGCCGTTCGGCGCCAGCGCAGCAGGTGTAAGCAACAACCCTCTGGGCCTGTCTGCGCCTGCAGGTCGCCATCCTCACCTTATCCTCGACATGGCCACGAGCCTCGTCGCCATGGGCAAGGTGCTTATCGCCCGTGAACGCGGCGAGTCCATACCGGTGGGGTGGGGCCTCGACGAGAACGGTGACCCGGCCATCGACCCCCGGGCGCTCGCAACCCTGCTGCCCGTCGGCGGACCAAAGGGCTCGGGGATGTCGCTGCTGTTCGAGTGCATGGGGAGCGTCATGGTCTCCAACCCGCTGGTGCTGCCCGTCCTTTCGGGTGAGCTTTCGGAGGGGAAGACAACCGGCAGCCATGTCGGTCGCATGGCGAGGCACAACCAGAACTGCGTGGTAGTCGCCATTGACGTGAGTCGCTTCGTCGACGTGGAGGAGTACAAGGCTCAGGTTGACCAGCTGATTGACAGGTTGAAGGAGCGTCCGAAGGCCGAGGGCTTCGAGGAAATCCTGATGCCGGGCGAGCGGGAGGAGCGCTTCTATGCAGAGCGGCTCGAGGCCGGCATCCCAGTGCCCACCGCGACCATTGCAGGCCTCAGAAAGGTGGCCAACGACCTGAACGTCGAGTTCATCCGCGGCGTGGCATAGGGGCACCCATCCCGGCGACACCGTACTAGTTTCCACGTTGCGCTCCGCACGGGTGCGCCGGTGGGCGCTGCGCTTCAGCCTGAGGCCGGTTGGGCTTGACAGGCACCAGCCGGAACACCGACAAGCACGGACTGGAGCGGGGCCGGCAGTGCTGCTGGACCAGTTCCGGCCGACGGCACCGCGGCCGGAGGCCCGAAACGAACCTCTACCCCGTGAATTCCTTCCCGAATATCTCACGGGCAACGAGCATCTTCTGTATCTCGTTGGCTCCCTCGTATATCTCGGTTATCTTCGAGTCGCGGTACAACTCCTCCACCTTGTAGGTTGAGCCATCGTGCGAGAGTTCCCGCATGTAGCCATACCCGCCGAATACCTGTACGGCGTCACGCGCAATATCCACGGCGAGCTGCGTTCCGGTGAACTTGGCCATCGCGGCCTCAGGCTCGGGAAACTCCACTCCAAGGTCCTTGCGGTAGGCGGCCTTCTGATACAGGCTGCGTGCGGCCTCGATACGCGCCGCGTACTCGGCGAGACGGAACTGCCAGTACTGCGATTCCGCCAGCTTCTTGCCAAACGCGGTCCTCCGCTTCATGTAGTCGACGCACTCGTCGAAGGCGCGCTGCGCCATGCCGACTCCGGTCGCTGCGATACCCATTCGTCCATAGGTCAGCGTGCCGAGCGCGATGTGGAGTCCCCTGCCCGGCTCGCCGACCAGGTTCTCCTCAGGCACGAAGGCGTTCTCAAAGTAGATGTCTGAGGTGAGTTGGCCGCGGTTGCCCGTCTTCCGGTCCGGCTCGCCCACCTTCACTCCGGCTTGCTTCAGGTCGATCACCATCTCGCACAATTTGCCATCCGCCGCCACGAGGCACGTCACGAAGTCGGCAACGCAGGCATTGGTGATGAAGCGCTTCTGACCGTTCACATACCAGCCCCCGTCCACCTTCTGCGCGGTCGTCTTGAGGCTGCGAATGGAGAGGTCTGTGCTGGCATCCGGCTCGGTTGTCGCGAAGCTCCCCACCTTCTCGCCCGCAATGAGCGGCTTCAGGTACCTGGTCCGCAGTGCGTCATCCGCGTACATCAGCACGTGCCCGGCGAGGATGCAGTGGACGTCTATCACCGCAGCGACGCTGTCACTGCCGTAGCCGAGCTCCTCCAGCATGACGCACGTATCAAGCACAGGGTACTTCAGGCCACGGCCCCAGCCTTCAGGGAAGGGGATGGCGTACAGACCTTTCTCAGCCATCCGCCGGAATATCTGCCAGTGAAACGTGTCCTTGCTCTCATCCTGGAGAGCGATGGTCGCCGCATGCGGCTCAACCTCGGCCTGGACGAACTCCCGGACCTCTGTCCGAATGGTGTGCGCTTCCTCCGGAAGGAATACTTCGTGCGAGAGTCTCTCTTGCGTGCGTGGCGGCTGCATTGTCCCCGGCGTCCTCCTCTTTGCTGCCTCGCAGTCGGCGGAGACAGCCTCGGTGCCGCAATTGTATTCTCACCCCTACGTACTTGTCCAGAGACGCCGCAACGGCCAATCAAGAGGTGACACGCCTGCTGCGCTGGACGCAAGCGCGCCGGTGACCGCTGCGCTTCAGCCTGAGGCCGGCTGGGCTTGACAGGCACCAGCCGGAACACCGACAAGCACGGACTGACACAGACGGAAGCCCAGCGACGACTCAGCCCCTCACCCCACCACCTGTCCCCGGTCTTGCACCGCCCTGTTGACACCACACATCAGCCGCGCACAGAATCTTCACTTGGAGCGAAGTACAACATGCCAGACACTGAACCGCTGATACCGAAGCACGGCGGCTACCGGAGGCTCAAGAGCTTTCAGATGGCGCAGCTGGTCTACGACATGACAGCAGCGTTCTGTGACCGGCACATCGACAGGCGCAGCCGTACACACGATCAGATGGTGCAGGCGGCGCGGAGCGGGGTGCAGAACATCGCCGAGGGCAGCCAGGCAAGCGGCACCTCAAAGAAGATGGAGATGAAGCTGACGAACGTGGCGCGGGCCAGCCTGGAAGAGCTGCGCCTGGACTACGAGGACTTCCTGAGACAGAGAGGGCTTCAGATGTGGCCTCCGGACCACGAGGCGCTGCAGCGCTTCAAGGTCCGGCGTTGCGCCACACTGGAAGAGGTGCAACGATGGCTTGGGGAAGAACTCGCGCTGCAGGAGAAACAGAGCAGAACCCAGGCTGAAGAAGACCTGAAACGGAACACCGACGAACCGCCAGGGCAGAACACGGACAGACCACCAGAACAGAACACCGACGGACACCGACAGACACAGACGACGGACAGACCAACGACAGCCCCTCCGTCCGTGTCGGTCGGTGCGGGTCCGTCTCACGCCGCTCTCTCCGCACAGCTTGAGGCCAACGCCGCTCTGTCCCTGCTGAACCTGTGCTGCTACCTCCTTGACCGACAGTTGGCGGCCCAGGCGGCCGCATTTGAACGGGATGGCGGCTTCACAGAGCGCCTCTATGGCAGGCGCAACACAGCGAAGAAGAGCTGATGCACCACCGCCCCACGGGCGAGGCATGCCTTCGCCCCTACAGATACACCACACCCCGTCCTCCCACGGGCAGGCGCAGAGGCCTGCCCCTACATCACGACGTGCGCTCAATCTCCATGCGACCACAAGCCTGATCGATGCACCACCCCACGGGCGAGGCATGCCGTCGCCCCTGCATCGGTCCACCATACCCTTCCCAAACCGGCCAACCGCATTCTCCTGTCCACACACTGCACCAACGCCGCCCAGAACTCGTTATGCTATTGTGAAAGCAGTACTCAGGGAGGGTTGACAATGGATTCAGGCAAACTCCTTGCGCGCGACCTCTTCTTCACGCTCCCGCCGGCGGGATTTTTCCTGCTGCTGTTCTTCAAGCTGGGTTCGCCTTGGAGCTACATCTTCCTGGCACTCTCGGTGGTGTTCTTCGTGCTGGCCATTCGGGTGGTCATGAAGAGCCGGTACGCGTAGAGTTCTTCCCGCGCCGTGGAGCTGCGTTCTCCCGGCGCTGGCCCTGGCTTTCTTCTGCCCCGCGATCCGGGTGGTCCTCAAACGAAGACCCTGACCTCCCCATGCAGGTACCTTGCCCGCGCGCATCCGCCGACGTAGAATGTGAGTATGCCAATGCTGTCGGCTTGAATAAGGACCGTGATGATGACACCGCAGGTGGCCTCCACCGTTAGAGACAGAAGAGAAGAGATTATCCGCATCGCCTCGCGCCATGGCGTTGGCGGCGTGCGGGTATTCGGCTCCGCCGCACGCGGAGAGCTGCGACCCGAGAGTGATATCGACTTGCTCATCGAAGTGACGGGGCCCACGACGCCCTGGTTCCCCGGCGGACTCGTTGCCGAGCTGGAGGAACTGCTGGGTCGACGCGTCGAGGTCGTGGAACAACAGTCCCTCCGCCAACCTCTGCGTGAGACCATTCTGAGAGAGGCAGTGCCGCTGTGAAGGACGACCGCATCTACCTGGAGCACATCTTGGAGTGCCTGGACTGGATAGGCAGTCACACTGCAGAGGGCCACGAATCCTTCATGCACGACCGCACGACCCAGAGTGCGGTCCTGCGCGAACTTCAGACGAGGGCGGAATCAACCCAGCGACTCCGACCCGCGCTGAAGGCCGCTCACCCATCCGTCCCCTGGCAGTCTATCGCTGGCTTCAGGAACCTCATCGTTCACGACTACCTCGGCGTGAGCCTGGATTGGATCTGGGGAGTCGTCGAGCGGGATCTGCCACCTCTGCGCACAGCCGTAGTGACGATGCGAGACGCAACCCTCAGAGACCAGGGCTAGGTCTTCCTTGCAGGTCGCGACTCCTGCCAGTCTCTGCACCTTGACCTTCACATCGTCCTCCGCCGGCAAGGCGCACTACTGACCAGCGACAGGCCGCTTCCTCGAACGACACCATCCCCTTCCGCTATACTCTCTCTCCATGGCCCTCACACGGAAACGGACAGCAGAAGAAACCAGCGAAGAGAAGCCCAAATACGGCTTCGAGGCATCAGGGAGTTCGCTCCCTCTCCTGCCGATGCTGTTCGGACTCGTTCCACTGCTGACCAACCTCGGGGGCCGGTTGAGCCTCGTGTCCATAGCCATCTTCCTCTACTTCGGCTGGAGCGGCATCACCATGCTCATCGGCTCCACAGACTGGTACCGCAACGGGCTGAACCAGCTCCTGGTGGAGGCATCACGTCTCGGGAGGACCAGCAAGGCCCTCAACGCCAACTGCGGCACGGGCGCGCTCGCCGTCGCCTTCGGGAAGGCCTTGAGCAAGGGCGAGGTCTGGGCCACCGACCAGTGGAAGCCCACGAAGCGCTCACCTGTCCCGTCACAGCGGACGAGCGACAACATCCGCATCGAAGGAGTGGAGAACATCGTCCGCCTGAGAGATGCCGACCCGCACGAGCTGCCCTTCAAGGCGGGATACTTCGGCGCCGTCGGCTCCCGCTACGGCATCCAGAACACGCGAAAGGGCAAGACAGAGGCCCTCCTCGAGATGCTGCGGGTCCTCAGGCCCACCGGCAGGCTCGTGCTCGCCGAGAGCCCATTCACCGCGCTGTGGCTCGCATTCCGCGCCCTGCCGCGCCTGGCCCGCGAGTACAAGGTGTGCAACATCCAGCTCTCCCGCTTCCACTTCACCTTCATCGTCACCGCAGAGAAGCTGGGCTGAGCAGTTCTCACTACGGAATGCACCCCCCCGGACCTGCCCAACACCCATTTCCAGTATGCTACTGCGGAAACACCGCGCTGCAAGGAGTTGACGGTGGCGAAGAACGAACAGCAAACCCGGTCGACAGGCACCGGATGGCGAAGCCGCTGTTCTTCCCCCTGCCCCCGGCAGGATTCTTCCTGTTGCTCTTCTTCAAGCTGGATGCGCCGTGGAGCTACGTCTTCCTGGCGCTCTCGGTGCTGTTCTTCATCCTCGCAGCGAGGGTAGTCCTGAAGAAGTAGCCCTCCAGTCATCGCATGACAGCCGCGACCACGCGCCTCCTCCTGCGCACCACCAAACCGCAATACGCCTACTTCACCACGTGACACGCCACCAGGTGCCCCGGCGCGACCTCGCGCAGTGACGGAGCCGTCACCTGACAATCATGTACCTGATGGGGGCAAGAGTGCAGATAGGAGCACCCTGACTCAGATGCATGAACATGCTCGTGCACGCCCTCCTGCAGCACCGTCTCCCCAAGGCTCTCATCCAGTCCAAGCAGGAACCGACTGTACGGATGGCGGGCACCCTCCCGGAAGTAATCACCGCCGATGACCGCCACCATGCGGCCCCGATACATGACGCCGACGCGGTCGCTGGCATAAGCGACCGTCTCCAGGTGATGTGAAATCAGCACGCGCGATAGACGTAGTTACCGTGTCAGCTTGTGCAGGAGCGCGCGTATCTTCGTGGCAAAAAAATGATCGAGCCCGG
>JAUVYD010000196.1 GCA_030603265.1 Dehalococcoidia bacterium | reverse complement strand
TCTCAAAAACTGTTGGAGGGTAACCTCCGTGTCGGTTCGAGTCCGACCTTCGGCAGTCTTTCGGATGCCGGATTGTGTAGTGGTAGCACAGGGGACTTTGGATCCTCTAGCCCAGGTTCGAATCCTGGTCCGGCAGCCAACACCTCCGGGCACAGTCTCGGGCAACCATTCGCACGCCTTGTGCAGAGGCACACGTGAACATGCTAAAATACGCGTCGCGTTTTCGTTCCGCAGTAGCTCAATGGTAGAGCAGGCGACTGTTAATCGTCTGGTTGTAGGTTCGAGTCCTACCTGCGGAGCCACAACTCAATCCGCCAACTCTGGCGGTTCATTGTCGATGCAGAACCTCGACGGGTAATCCTCTCGGAATTCAGCCGTTTACCCCGTGTTGATTCGGGCGGTCCATGGCCCTCGACGTATCGACAAACTGTGGCAGAAAGTCTACCATCGACCATACGTTGGCAGCGTCACTGGAGATATGAACAACCACTTTCGGATTCTCCTTGCGGACGACCACGCCGTGCTTCGGAGTGGACTCCGCGCCTTGCTCGAGACCGAGTCTGATTTCCATGTCGTCGCCGAGGCGTCAAACGGACTCGATGCAGTGAGACTCGTTGAAGAGCACCAGCCAGATGTGGCGCTGGTTGACATCAGCATGCCCGGTCTCAACGGCATCGAGATTGCACGCCAGGCAAAGACTTGCTCGCCCTCGACGCGTATCATCATTCTCAGTGCCTACGGTGACGAGCAGTACGTGCGCGAAGCCCTCCAGGCCGGAGTGGCTGGTTATCTCCTTAAGCGAATCGAGATGCCGTCGCTCATAGCGTCCATTCGACTCGCGATGGCCGGCGAGGTGGTGTGGGACTCGGTATGCGCACAAGCGGCGTTTCGTGACAGTCCAACTCGTGTGTCAACGTCATCAGGCCTTGTCGAGATGCCGCGTGACCGAGAAATGGAGGTGCTGCGGCTGGTTGCCGCCGGACACGCCAATAAGGAGATCGCATCGCGCCTGTGCATCAGCCGGCGCACGGTGCAGACGCATCTACTGAACACGTATCGGAAGTTGGGCGTCGACAATCGGGCGTCCGCGGTACTGTTCGCCGTCAAGCAGGGCTGGATAGGCCTCAACGAGGTGGTGGGGTGCGAGTGACTCCTCCTTCTCTTGTGGCGGGCGACTATGAGAACCTGATGACGGACATCACTATCAGAGGTGACGCATGAATCCCACTCAGACAGACAGCCTTTCGTCCATGTTCGTCGGTCGCGCACTGTGTCCGATGTTCGTGGTCAATTCCGCTGGGAAGATACTGCGCACGAATCAGCGCGCCGCGCTGCAACTCGGCCAGCGCAGGACCGATCTGCGAGGCAGGAATCTGTCGGATTTCCTGCACCTATCCAGCGGCGAGGCCCTTCCGATAGGCGTGGCAACTCCCGAGAATGGCGCGACGTCGGGCCTTCGCAATGGTCTACTGGTTCCTCCCGCGGGAAACCCGGTACAGGTGGAAGTGGTGGTGCACGCCGTCGACCGCCGTGACCCCGGCCGCTACCTTATACTGGCGAAGGAACTCAGTGTGGATCACAGCGTAGCCCCGGGCACCGACAATCGGCCGCGTGAGATTGCAGAGGCGCAGGAGCGGGAGCGGCAGCGCATCGCGCGCGAACTGCATGACGAGGCGCTCCAGAGCCTCCTGGTCGCGGGAATCGAGGTCGAGCGCATCATGCACAGCGCGAATTCGAATAGGGGCCTGCCCGGCGAGTCGTTGAAGTACCTGCAGCTACTGCTGCGCGAGGTCGAGAACGACATACGCCAGATATCCGGCCGGATGCGCTCCGATACGGTCCCGCAGTGCGGGCTGCTCGATGCCGTGGGCAACGCGGTTCAGATGTTGCAGGCGCGTGGACTCGATGCCGAGCTACGCTTCTGGGGCACGCCTACGCCGGTCGACCCCAACATACAGATTCTCACCTACCGCATCGTTCAAGAGACGCTGCACAACGTGTGCAGGCACTCCGGAGCCACCCGGGTCCGCATCACGGTGATATGCCGCAACAACCGCCTTGCGATACGTATCACAGACAACGGTTCAGGCTTCTCGTTGCCTGCCAATCTCGCCTCACGCGGGTTCACGGAGTTCCTCGGCATCAAGGGCATGTATGAGCGTGCGTCACTGATGAACGCCCGGCTCGCGATACTCTCCCGCCCGGGCATGGGCACAACCGTCTCGCTGCGCATACCCATCGAGAGCCTCGTGTAGTAGCACGCGCCCCACGCACATGGGCTGACGGCCGGTCAGCCCCTCTGGCCGTATGGTGAGAGCGTTGTGCGGTGTTCTGACGCGTCCGTCCTGCAATGACTACGCCTCCCTACGTACGTATCCTGCCACGCCTACGTAGGCGCACCGCGTCAGAATTGGTTCCGCGGCGGATGTATCCGTGACCCTGTGAACCCATCATGCAGTCGACGTGCGAGTGCACCGCGTCCCGGTGGCTGTACGGTGGCTCTCCGTGAGGGTCTCCGATACGTGCGTAGGGGGTTCCGTCGGCCTTACGGCAGCACCTCACCGAACGTGTCCGTGAACGCGAAGAGCCAGGCACACATCAAACTCAAAGATGGATGGAGGAACAGATACATGGCGCTTAGCGACACCGAAAGACAAGAGCTGCTGGAGCGGGTCTCGACGAAGGCCGGCGACTACGAAGGGATTTCCATCAGCTGTGCTCAGGGAACTCTTGTCGCTCTGCTGGAGGAGTTCGACTTTCCGCGTACAGAGGAGTTGGTTGGGGCAATGTCCTTCATGCCGGGGATGGGTAGCCGGGATGAGACCTGTGGCGCGCTTGTGGCCGGACTTGTCGTGCTTGGCATGGTCAGTGGCAGAAGCAAGCTGTCCGACCCGAGCTACAACACCCCGAAGGGAAGGGCTGCCTTCTTCAAGAGCAGAGAGCGGGCGTATCGCTTCTGCGAAGAGTTCAAGAAGGAGATGGGCAGTACGATGTGTGGCGACATTCGACGAAGGCTATTTGGTCGCACGTACAACACGTTCATCCCGGAGGAGTTCGAGCAACTCGTCGCCGACGGTGCTCGTGAGAAGTGCCGTGCTCCTGCCGGGGCGGCCGCACGCATAGCGGCGTCCATCATCCTGGAAGTGAAGGATGAGGACGCCCAGGCCTGACTTGGTGTGAAGCCGAGAATCCGTCGCGCAAACACACAACACATCTTCATGAAGGGGCGATAGGAATGTTTTCGGAGAAGGAGAAACAAGAGACTATTGACCGCGTATCGCGGAAGGCCGGCGACTACGAGGAGGTATTCATCAGTTGCGCACAGGGCACGCTCCTCGCACTGCAAGAGGAGTTCCATCTCGGAGGCGGCACCGATATGCTGCTGGCAGCCTCCTTCATGCCTGGCGTTGGCAGCAGGAAGGAGACGTGCGGTGCGTTTCTCGGGCCGAGCTGCTTCTCTTCGCTGCGGCCAGGGCCCAGCTCACGCGCGAGGTCATT
>JAUVYD010000035.1 GCA_030603265.1 Dehalococcoidia bacterium | reverse complement strand
CGGGGTTGGGTGGTGTTCCATTGTAGGGGCGGACCTCCGCGTCCACCCGCCACGGGTTTGTGCACCGTCGACGGTTGGTTGTGCCAACACCTCCACCTGCATCCATCTCCCCCACCACGGGCAGGCGCAGAGGCCTGCCCCTACATTCGGACCGCCTCGCGTCCACCGGGCACGTGCAACGTGCCCCTACAGCACGAACCACGGCCATGCCCTTGCCACCCTCGCCATGAATCAATCTTGACATCCAAGACGGTATCTACATTCCGCGCTTCGCGCACTCCCGGCCTTCGTGAAGTGGCGCGCCAACCCTGCCCTACGCTGTGTAGCCTCACCGTCAGTGTGCTTATTCCGACAGACTCCTAGGAGCTTGTTCCCGGCCCTCCGGCGAGAATGCGCTGCGCCATCTCCACTTCCTCCTCCCTCGAGCCAACCTCTCCGTTCAACCGCGCCTCACGGAGCCTTGCCAGAGCCGAGCCGATAGCGGGCCCTTCCACGAAGCCAAGTTGCCGCAGCATCCGCCCGTCCAGGGCGGGACGGATATGCCGCAGGCGAGTGAGGTAGAGAGAGACTCGCGACCGAGCGAGAGGGCGCCCGTACAGCAACTCTGCTGCCAAGAGCGACGCGGTGCTCTTGTCGCACAGGAGACCAGCCACGTCGCTTGGCCTCAGGCTCGGCCTGTCCAGGTCCGCCTCGAAAACACGAAGTGCGAAGCTATCCTGCATCGGCCCAAGCAGGCGGCCAGGCAGATTCAACCGGGTCGCCACTGATGCCAATCCCTCCTTATCAAGCCCCCACCCGAGCACACACCACAGGACCGACTGTAACCGCACGGCAGACAGTTGATTCGTCTTCGCGTGTCGGAAGGCCTCGAACTGGCCTGGGCCGAAGCCCAGGGACTCATCGATTGCAGCAAGCACTCCGAGGGTGTCGAGCCGCCACAGCATATACTCAGGCTCACGCTCTGCAAGCATGTGCTCTATCTCATGTCGCAGGCGGTCGCCACTGATGCTCCTCACGTACAGAAGCTCACGCGCCAGCAGCTCAAGCGATGACTTCTCGAATGCGAATCCAAGACGCTGCTCATAGCGCACACCACGAAGTATCCTGGTTGCATCGTCCTTGAAGCTTGCCTCGTGCAGCACTCTGAGAAGACCGTGCTGCAGGTCGCCCCTGCCTCCATACGGGTCGACAAGTTCACCGTGCCCTGCCGTGCCGAGACGGACGGCCATCGCGTTTATCGTGAAGTCGCGTCTCAGAAGGTCCTCCTCGATGCTCCCCGGGCGCACGGACGGCAGCGCCCCGGGACTGTGATACGACTCCTTCCGTGCCGTCGCGAGGTCCACACGGAAGGAACCGGATGTGAGGGTAGCCGTCCCGAACCTCTCGTGGAGCACTGGCGCGGGGCTTCCGGATGTCCCGAAGGAACGGGCAATGTCGAGTGCGTCGCCCTCGATAACTATATCCAGGTCAAGGCTGCTCTCGCCCAGCAGAAGGTCACGAACGGCCCCTCCAACCAGGCAGGCACGGTAGCCCTTCTGCGCGGCACAACAGCCAATCCGTGTCAGCAGCTCACGCGTTGGAGCCGGCAGCCACCTCTCGAGTTCAGCTGACAGGTTCATTTCCGAAGCATCCCTCGCCGATTATACCATTGACAGTCGTACGTGCAGGGCACGGGCGCCCGAAGCAGGCTTGACTGCGCACCTGGCTCCGACTACGATGTCACCTTCACCATCCTGCGCTTGTGAGGGGAGCGCCTGAGCCAATCGGAGCAGACCACCCCGAATCGCGCAGAGGCTTGACTACAAACGGAGGTGCGATGAGCTTTCTAGGATACAGGCGAGCCGACGGCGCGGTCGGCGTGCGAAACCACGTGGGAATCATCTCCACAGTCACATGCGCCAACGACGTGGCGAAATGGATATCGGATAGGGTGCCCGGCACCGTGTCATTCACACACCAGCAAGGCTGCGGCAATCCCGGCCCTGACATGGCACACGTACACAGGACGCTCATCGGCCTCGGAGCCAATCCGAACCTTGGGGCCGTCCTGCTCGTGAGCCTGGGGTGTGAGGGGCCTGTGGACCACATCCAGCAGGCGATTGCACGCACAGGGAAGCCAGTCGAGCGGGTGGTCATCCAGGAGATTGGCGGCGCCAGTAAGGCGTTCGAAGAGGGGTCACGGATAGCACGAGGGATGCTCACGGCGATTTCCGAGCTCCAGAGGGAGGAAGTCGACGACTCCAATCTACTCATCGGCATCAAGTGCGGCGCCTCAGATACCACGCAGGGCATCGCCGCCAACCCTGCCGTAGGCGCCATGTGTGACCTCGTCGTGCAGGCCGGGGGCACCTGCGTTTTCGGGGAGACCCCCGAGATGCTCGGCACCGAGCACATCCTCTGCCGGAGGGCCGCAACCGAGGCCATAGGCCAGAAGATATTCGACATCGTCGCGGACGTGGAGAAGCGTGCGGCCATCCTCGGCGTCGACATCCGCGGAGCTAATCCGTCGCGCGGCAACATCGCGGGCGGGCTAACAACTATCGAAGAGAAGTCGCTCGGCGCCATAGTGAAGGGCGGCACCACACCCATCCAGGGAGTCCTCATCCACGGCGAACGTCCGCCCGGGAAAGGACTCTTCATTCTCGATGGCCCGGGCCAGGAGCCGAAGGCCGTCACTGCGCTTGCCGCAGCCGGCGCCCAGATAATCGTGTTTGCGACCGGCCTCGGTGCACCGCAGGGCTTCCCGTTCGTGCCCGTCCTCAAGGTGACAGCAAACCCCCGCACGGCAGAGCACCTCTCCGAGCACATAGACATCCTGGTCGACATATTCGGAGACGCCTCCCTCGAGACATTGGGCGCGCAGCTCTACCAGGAGACTCTCAGAGTGGCCTCGGGCCGCCAGACGAAGGCAGAGGTACTCAACTACGGGGCCTACCCCGACATCTGGACAACTGGCACGGTGTTCTAGTCCGGCTCAGGTTTGACCGTCGGCCGTTCCGGCACTACTGCTCGGCGCGCATGTGGCTTGCCCAATACGGTGACTCCGCGCCACCGCGCTACCGGGCCCTCCAGACACGAACCTCTGTGAGTCTCGCCAGCCTGGGGTGGACACGGACTGGCGGGACTCCCCCCACACGTCACATCCGCCGTCCGGCGGGCGCGGGTCGAGGACCGGACAGCGGAAACTCCCTGCAGCCAAGCCCGTGGACTACGTGTGCGACGGCCCGCTTGCGCCGACCTGCGGCAACGGCTAACATAGCCGACCAGCACAGGCTCTCCGCCCTCGGGTCGGCTCCCACATTGGAACCTGCCCGTTCTGTCAACACAATGCGCGCGGGGCAGCCAGGGAGACAACAATGGAGTTCCTCGGCTATCGGCGCCAAGATGGAACCGCGGGCACACGCAACCTTGTGGGCATCATTCCCACGGTCGGTTGCGCCTGCGACACAGCACGACAGATTGCCGAGAGCGTCGATGGATGTGCGCTCTTCACCCACTTTCAGGGCTGTGACCACACACCGGATGAGCTCGAAGTCCTTCAACGAACGCTCGTGAACCTGGGGCGACACCCGAATCTGTCGGCAGTCATCTATGTCAGCCTCGGTTGCGAGCCCACAGACGTCCACGAAGTAGCGCAGCAGGTCTCGCTCTCAGGCAAGCCCGTAGAAACGCTCGTCATTCAGAAAGAAGGCGGCACGATTGCCACAGTCGCGCGCGGTTCGCGCCTCGCCAGCAAGCTGTCCGCCAGGACTACCGGCGCCACCAGGGAACTCTGCCCCCTGTCCATGCTCGTCTTCGGCGCCGAATGCGGCGGGTCGGACGCGACTTCGGGGCTGGCAGCCAACCCGGCCATCGGCAACGCATTCGACAAACTGCTCTCCGCGGGCGGGAGCGGCCTCTTCAGCGAGACACAGGAGTTCATCGGCGCCGAGCACCTTCTCGCGGCGCGCGCCTCCACGCCGGAACTCGGCATGCGCATACTCCGGATGGTGGCCGATTGCGAGCAACGTTTCCTCGACAAGGGCGTAGACATGAGAGGCGCCAATCCTGCCAGGGGCAACATCGAGGGCGGCCTCACGACGATAGAGGAGAAGTCCCTGGGTGCGATTGCCAAGGGTGGCACGCATCCCATCGACGGCGTGTGCGAGTACGGAGAGCGCCCTGATAGACGCGGCCTCTTCGTCGTTAACGGAATGGGCATGGACTCCGAGAACCTCACGTGCCTGGCTGCGGCGGGCGCAAATGTGCTGTTCTTCTCTACAGGCAGAGGGACACCCATCGGGTTCTCGTTCGTCCCTGTCATCAAGGTCACAGGCAATCTGGGCACGTACGAGCACATGAAGGACAACATCGACGTGTACGTCAATCTCGCCTCGGCGGGCACACTTGACGCCAGCGGCAGTCTCCTGTTCGCGCGGGCGGTCGACGTTGCCTCGGGCGGGGCTACGAGCGCCGAACTGCTGCACCAGAGCACCTACAACGGCATCTGCGTGACCGGCCCCTGACGCACTGCGCATTGCGTTGTATTTTGCACTCGACTTGTGTACTATCCTTTGCTACGTGCTCTCACATAGGCATTTCGATTGGAAGGACAGAGCTTGTGTCACGGCGCCGCATGCCCGTGATCCCTATCTTTGGTTTCCTCGCCCTGCATTCGGTGTATCATCAATCCCGTGGCTTCTCTCAAATCACTGCGCCCGCGTGAGAACCGGCGGCACACTGTCGCACTGACTCCGGTGGCGTAACAAGTGGCTTCCGCCGCGAGGGTCAGGGAGAGAAGAACTCAAGGCACCAGGCCTGAAAAGGCTCAAGTAGTAAGAAGGAGGTTCTGACATGAAGACAAGACTACCCATCGTCCTCGTGGCCATGCTGGCAATAGTCAGCCTGGTCGTCGTCGGATGCGCCCCCGAGGCTGCAGCTCCTGACGAAGGAACCACAGCACCGGAGGAGGGCGAAGAAGAGGCTTCGACGCCCGCTGCACCCGAAGGCAAGACCTACAACTGGACGTTCCTCCACGAACACCCATCCGGCACACCTCACTTCAACTACTGTGTGGGAGTGGCTGACGCATTGGAGACAGCCACTGACGGACAGATGACCATGAAGATATCCGCCGGTGGAGAGATCGTCCCCGCCTATGACATCGCCGAGGCTTTGAAGGAAGGCGTGGCCGAGGTCGGCTGGGGCAACGCCGTCAGCAACGTAAAGCTACTCGGTCCTGTTGGCTACCTGTTGACCCCCACGGGCCTGCCCGGAGGGCCTCACCCCATTGATCTGCTCGCCTGGTACTACATAGGCGGCGGCGAAGAGATCGCCAACAACATCTGGGGCGACTGGGGAATCTCCGTTGGAGCTATCCCCGGGGAGGCGGAGCTGTTCTGCCACTCAAACGTGAAGCTCGAGAGCATGGCCGACTTCAAGGGCGTCAAGTTCAGGACCATGGGCTTCTGGGCCGAGGTTCTTGAGGACAACGGAGCCTCCGTCGTGTCTATCTCCGGCTCCGAGCTCTACGAGTCGGCTCAGCGCGGCGTCATCGACGCGTTCGAGTACTGCCCGCCCGCACAGAACTGGCCGATGGGCTTCCACGAGATTACCAAGTACGTTGGCGTCCCCGGCATCCACTCTCCGTCCTGGATCTCCTACGTTCTCGTCAATCACGATGCATGGAACGCACTGCCACCCAACCTGCAGCGTGAGTTCAAGGACCAGTGGAAAGTCGGCGTCATTGACCACTTCCTTGCCGACTGGTATCAGGACGGTGTGGTCATGGGCCTGTACGAGGACTACGGCACGGAGATTGTGCGTGTGTCCGATGATGCCCAGGAAGACATCGCCAAGGCCGGCCTCGCCATCTGCGAAAAGTACGCAGCCGAGGACGCAACCTTTGCGACCGTCTGGGATCACCAGAAAGCATTCTTCATGACCATGAGACGCGCAACCCAGGAAGTGGCTCCCCAGATCAGTATGTTCGACTACATCGACTAGCCCTCTTCCCTGTCAACGTTAGCTCAGGGGGCCCCGTAGATTATGTCTGCGGGGTCCCTCTAGTGGAGTAAGAACGACATGACCGCAATTCAAAAGTTCTATGAGGGTGTCGGAGCCGTGACCGAGAAGGTCAGCGAAGTCTCCAAATGGCTCATCCTCATGGTTATTCTCGCCACCTCGTACGAGGTCTTCATGAGGTATGTTCTGAACTCTCCTACGTCGTGGGCATGGGCCACCACGCAGATGCTTGGAGCCTGCTTCATCGCACTCGGACTTGCCAATAACCACAGGATAAACGCCAACGTGAGGGTGGATATCATCTCAGAAAAGATCCCCTCCAGAGTCCGAGCCTGGCTTGAGGTACTCTTCACCTTGCTGTTCTTCTTTCCTCTGTTCGTGGTCCTTAGCAAGCTCTTCATCCAGGACGCTCTCTTCGCCATCTCAATCAACCAGGTCGACAACATGTGTGCCTGGTCGCCCATCACATGGCCGTTCAAGATAGTGGTGGCTGCAGGCATACTTCTCGTCCTGATTCAGGGCATCGCCACCTTCCTCAAAGACGTGACCGTCCTGGCCAAAGGGGGTAAGTAACAGTGCTACAAGGACTGGACCTCAGCCCTCTTGCCATAGTTCTCATCATGTTCGGAGGACTCCTCATCGGAGTACTCCTCGGATATCCTCTCTTCTTTTCACTCGGTTCCGTGGCGCTGCTCGTGGGCCTGATGACCCTCGGCCCTGCCGTGTTCAAGATCCTCCACCTGCGTGTCCTCGGGATGCTGTACAACTACACTTTTCTCGCCGTTCCTCTCTTCGTATTCATGGGAATAATGGTGGAAAAATCAGGGGCCGCCGAAAAGCTGTATGACGGCCTCCTGTTGACATTCGGCGGACTCCGTGGAGGGCTTGCTATCGGCACCATCCTGATGGGTACGGTGCTTGCCGCGTGCGTGGGCGTCGTTGCCGCTTCAGTGACAACGATGGCGCTCATTGCTGCGCCCACGATGCTCAAGCGCGGCTACAGCAAGGAGCTCGTGAGCGGCTCCGTCTGTGCCGGCGGCACTCTCGGCATCCTCATTCCGCCCAGCATCATGCTGGTCATCTACGGCCCCATGGCACAGATATCGGTCGGCAAGCTGTTCATGGCGGCATTCATGCCGGGCTTCTTGCTTTCGGCGCTCTACATCCTGTACATCGTGGTGGTCTGTTTCCTCAGGCCGCACATGGCTCCGGCCTTACCTGAGGCGGAGAGAGCGGTTCCGCTGAGCACCAAGCTCTCCGCCCTGGCCAAGGGGCTTCTGCCCCCGATGTTCATCATCCTTGCGGTGCTGGGAAGCATATTCTTCGGTATCGCCACTCCAACCGAGGCAGCCGCAGTGGGCGGTGTTGCCGCCACGTTGCTCGCAGTAGTCTATCGCCGCTTCTCCATGAAGATGCTCAAAGACACTTCGAGAGACACTCTCAGGATCGGAGCGATGGCTATGGCTGTAGGCCTCGGCGCCAGCATGTTCACAGGTGTGTTTCTGCGCCTGGGCGGCGGCGACGCCGTGAGTGCACTCATCCTGGGCGCACCGGGCGGCAAGTGGGGCATCTTCGCCCTCATCATGTTCATGATCTTCATACTCGGGATGTTTATCGACTGGATAGGCATTCTCTTTGTGATGATTCCGCTGGTGAGTCCCATCGGCGAGGCCCTCGGGTTCGACGCGCTCTGGTTTGCCATGATGCTGTGCATCAACCTCCAGATGTCATTCCTCACGCCGCCGTTTGCGTACGCCATCTTCTACCTGAAGGGACTTGCTCCTCCCGAATGGGGCATTGACACAGGACATATCATCCGAGGCGTAATTCCGTTCGTCATTATCATCATGTTAGGAATGCTCCTCTGCATCATCTTCCCCGATATCATCCTGTGGCTGCCACATCTGATGATCAAGTTCTAGACAGTGTTTTCCAGGGGGGCCACTCCAGGCCCCCCTTCCCCTATTCACGAGAGCACAAACATCTGCCGGTGCATGAACAAGCGATGCGGCTCCGGATTACCCCCCTCCCCGGAGTCTCACCACTCACTGACTCCACGCAGCTGTGACTATTGAAAAGACAGCAAGAAACCGATACCATACGCCGAGCCTTGGGTGGGGTGGGCGATGAATGCCACCGCACACCGGGGTGGCCGACTTCTCGCGGAAAGACTTGAGTTGCACAGCCTGAAATCACAGGTGAGCTGCAGGCAAACATCTACTCGGAACGTCGTCTCACCTGCGGCAGAGAGTTCCCATTCGATATGTTCAGCAAGGAGGTACCAGCTATGATTAACGTTGAAGCCCTGAAGCGTATCGTCGGCGACGACTTTGTCGTCACCCAGCGCGACCAGATTACGGGTTACCTCGCGGACGAGACGTATCTCGGCGTGCTCCCCAAGCCTGCGGAGAACGTCGTTGTCGTGAAACCGGCCAATCCCGAGGAGATATCCGCCATCCTCAAACTGGCCAACGAAGAGAAGACCCCCGTTTACCCCAGGGGCGGCGGCACGGGCCTTGTCGGCGCGGCTGTTCCCACCAGGGACGGTATTGTCCTGTCGCTCGAGCGACTCGACAAGGTCATCGAGGTCGACAAGGACAACATGATGATCGTCTCCGTGGCTGGCGTGACCCTCGAGCAAATGCTGAAGGAAGTTGAGAACGCGGATCTGCTGTTCCCCCCACATCCCGGCGACGAGGGAGCGCAGGTGGGCGGCATGGTCGCCTGCAATGCGGGCGGCACGCGCGCGGTGAAGTACGGCGTTGTTCGCAGCTATGTCAAGGGGCTGGAGGTCGTCCTCCCGACCGGCGAGATAGTGCAGATGGGCGGCAAGCTGCTCAAGAACAACACTGGACTTGACCTCATACACCTGATTATCGACTCCGAGGGAATCCTCGGCGTAATAACGAAGGCCACACTGAAGCTCTACCCGAAGTTCGGCGCCACGGCCACACTGGTGGTCTCCTTCGAAGACCGCCGCGCCGCCATCGCCACCGTGCCCAAGATACTGCAGGCCGGCATCATCCCCATGGCAATCGAGTACACGGAGAAGTCGCTCATGGAGCAGACTGCGGTGCACGTCAACATGACCTGGCCCGC
>JAUVYD010000238.1 GCA_030603265.1 Dehalococcoidia bacterium | reverse complement strand
GGAGAAAACAGATGGGAACAAAGGGATTCGTGCGAAACATCCCACCTCTCAATATCCTCGGAGCCGAGGATATTGAGTCGGTCCACAGGGGGATGTTGGAGGTCCTCTGGACGACGGGCGTTCGCATGGAGCACGAGCGTTCGCTCAAGCTCCTTGAATCGGCTGGCTGCAAGGTTGACTACGAGCAGCGACGCGTGCGCATGCCCCCTGCGCTCGTGGAAGAGTGCATCCGGCGCGCTCCAAGCAGCTTCCCGCTCCGCGCCCGCGACCCTTCAAGGAACCTGATGATGGGCGGGAACACGTTGTACTTCGCCCCGGCGCCCGGGCAACACACGGTCGACCTGGACACGTGGGAGCCACGGTCGCCCACGAGGAAGGAGTACTGCGACGGAGTGCGGGTCCTCGACTACCTCCCCTCACTCCACTTCTTCACCACTTACACGCCCTACTTCGGCTTCACAGGGGTGCCTCCCTGCATGGCAATGCTCGAGAGCCTCGCAGCACGGGTCCGCAACTCGTCGAAATGCGTCGTCGTGGGACACTCCGACGGCTCGGAGCAGTTCGCCATCCAGATCGCCCAGGCCCTCGATATCGAGGTCATCGGCACATGCACTGCAGCCCCACCACTGACCTTCTTCGAAGATGCTCTCGAGTCAGCATTCCACCTGGCCGAGGCAGGGATGGCAGTCAGGATTACCGGCGCACCCGTGATGGGCGCCTCAGCGCCAGCCACGCTCGCAGGGAGCCTGGTCAGCAATCTCGTCGAGGTAATCTCCGGCGTGGTGCTTGTGCAGACCATCAGGCCGGGCACTCGCGTGATGGTCCTGGACTTCGCCATGCCCATGAACATGAGCACGGGGGCGCCGGCGTTCGGAAACATCGCCGTCTGCCTCCATATCGCCGCATTCAACCAGATATTCAGGCACTACGGTATCCCCACATACAATGCCGACGGCTATCCGGGCTCCAAGCGCCCCGACTTTCAGTCGGCCTATGAGAAGTCCTTCCGCGCCATCATCACAGGCCTCTCCGGCGGCAGCTCCAGGCCACTTCACGGCGGCATCTACGGAGAGCTGAGCCACCACCCGCTGCAGGCCGTGCTCGACGACGACATCGCAGGAATGGTCGGCCGCTTCCTTGAGGGCATGACGGTCAACGACGAGACGCTCGCACTGGACCTCATCGAGCAGGTCGGCCCTGTACCGGGCCATTTCCTCAGCAGTCCACACACCCGCAAGTGGTGGAGGTCGGAGCAGTACCTTCCACATGTCGCCGACCGCCTGACATACCCCGAATGGCTCGCCTCGGGCAAGAAGAGCTGCCTCGACTACGCCCGCGAGCGGCTCGAGGAGATTCTTGCAACACACAAGCCAGCGCCACTCTCCGCAGGCCAGGAGGCGGATGTTGAGCGCATACTTGAGGATGCACGGCAGCACTACAGCAGAGCCGACCGGATATCGGCCGCGGAGATGCAGTCCTACCGCGCCTCGCTGCAGACATCGGACGGAACCAACGACTGAGCGCACGGCAACCGTGCACCGGAGGACAAAACACGATGGATTTCGACCTGAATGAAGGTGAACGCGACGCACTGCAGACCGCCCACGACTTCGCCGAACGCCGGGTGAAAGGCCGGGCCCGCGAGATAGACGAACAGAACACCTTTCCCTCGGACCTTGCCGCCGAGATGGGCAGACTGGGGCTCTTCGGTCTTCATATGCCGGAGGAGTACGGCGGCACGGCCCTTGGCTACAAGGCCTATGCCCTTGCCATCGAGGAAATATGCGGCGCGTCCATGATGGTGGGCGCCATCATCGCCATCAACGCGCTGGCTCAGGAGTCTATCCTCCGATTCGGGTCCGACGAGCAGAAGCGGAGATACCTGCCGACGCTCATCAGCGGTGAGTCACTCAGCACATTCGCCTTCACTGAGGCACAGACAGGGAGCGACCCCCGCGCCATAACGACCGTCGCCGTGCCCGATGGTGATTCTTATGTCATCACTGGAGAGAAGGCATTCGCCTCCATGGCGCCATCCGCTTGCGTCGCCGTCATCTTCGCGAAGGACGACACGGGCAAGGTCAGCGCGTTCCTTGTTGACACCAGCCTGGACGGTTTCCGCATCGAGAAGGAGCTGGAATGCATGGGCCTCCGGGGCGAGGACGTCTGCCCCGTCAAGCTCGACCGGGTGCGGGTCCCGCGCGAGAGCATGCTCGGCCAGCCGGGAAAGGGCTACAACGTCCTGTTGACCGCCATCAATGTCGGACAGCTCGGAATTGCCGCCGAGGCGGTTGGAGTCGCCCGACGTGCACTCGCCATGTCGCTCGACTATGCCCGCAACCGCATGGTGCGCGACAAGCCGATGACCGACCTGCCCACCACACAGTCGGTACTCGGCGAGATGGCTGCACTCACCGAGGCAGCGCGGTGGCTCACGTACAGGACGGCCGACCTGAAGGACAAGAACAGGCTCACAGGAAAGGACGCGTCCATCGCCAAGCTGTTCGCGTCTCAGGCTGCCAACGATGTCGTCGATATGGCAATGCAGCTCCACGGGTCGTATGGCTATACGAAGGAGCTGGAGATCGA
>JAUVYD010000231.1 GCA_030603265.1 Dehalococcoidia bacterium | reverse complement strand
CCGGGTCGAGTCGATGAAGCGCTCGCTTCTGGCGCGCTGGCTTGCGCGGGATGCGTTCAGGGATCTGCTCGAGACAGCTCGGGCGGACCGTCCTCCGCAGGACCCCGAACGGTGGCAGGCTGTCCAGGAGTATGCGGGACTGATAGGGCGCCTGGAAGAGGCAGGGCTGGAGCGAGCCCGGATGCCGGAGTTCCTGGCGTCGAAAGAGCTGCTGGGCATCCCGTACGTTGACATCTACTGCCACGTGACACTTGCGGCTGCGCGCAACTCTGGCGAGGCGCGCCCGCTGCGCGGCAGCGACGAGTCCGACCGCCGTATCGTGTCGGCGCTCCTGCCCTGTTGTGACATCCTCACGACCGACCGCTTCATGAAGCACATCCTCGTGGACTTGCTGCACTACGACAAGGAGTACGGCTGCCGCATCTTCTCCGGTCGGCTTGACGACGTCCGGTCTCTCACGCAGGCTGTCCGTGCCCTGCCCCGGCCTTCCGCCTGAGATTGTGCCGGGGATATTGCCTCCCTGAGCCTTGTGGAGTAAGGTATGGTTTGTGGAGGACTTCTGTGGCCCCCGTACCCGAGTGTGTGCTGCGCTTCGACGTGCAGGCCGAGGATGGCGCGCACTGCGAGTCGTCCATCGTCATTGACTCCACCGTCAACGGCCGCAGCTACGGCGGTCTGGGCCTCGTGCACAAGATAGACACAGAGCTACTTGGCCGGGTCGCGCATCGCAAGACACTGAAGAACGGTCTGCTCGGACTGCCGCTCGGCGGTGCGAACGCCGTCATCGTTGCGCCTCCGCGTGCAACGGCATCGCAGGTGGCCCGACTGCTCTCTCTGTTCGGGCAGGCTGCGGGTCCGCTACTCACGACGCGTCGCTACTCTCCCAACGGGGAAGTGGGGCTGGATGATGGCGGTGTCCGCAGCATGCTGTTGGACTGCGGGGTGCGCCTGCCGAGGCACTCGCTGCAGGGATGGTCAAGCCGATACACCGGTCTAACCGTGGCGCTTGCGTCGCTGGCGGCATTGCGCGTGGCGGGCGTACGGCTGTCCGGGCCAACTGCAGCGGTGGAGGGCTTCGGCAAAGTGGGCAGCGCGACGGCGCTCGCCCTCCACGAGAGGGGAGTCAAGGTTGTTGCCATCTCCACCGACAGGGGAGCGCTGTTCGATGCGGATGGCCTCGACGTGCCGGACCTGGTGCGCCGCATGGAGCACCACGGCAGCTCGTTCGTGAACAGGCATATTGACGCCGACCGGATACCTGCGGAGGAGCTGCGACGGCTCGGTGTCGACGTCTTCTGTCCTTGCGCTCTGCCGGCAGGCATTGACGTGGCGACCGTGGGCCAACTGCGCTGCCGGACGCTCGTCGCGGGCGCGAATGCACCGCTGCAGCCCGGCGGCGAGGATGTCCTGGTCAGCAAGGGCGTGGTCTATGTGCCCGACATTGTCGCGAACTGCGGCGGGGTGCTCGGAGCCACGCTGTCGTTTGGAGGGCTCTCTTCCAGTGCAACGTTGTGCTTTATCGAACAGCGATTCCCTTCGCTCATCGAGTGGTTGATGGGGATGGCGGAGGGCGAGGGTATTCCGCTGCATGAGTTTGCCACACGCTACGCGGAAGAGCGTTTTGTTACCGCGAAGCGCGAGGCGGAACGACGTCATGGGCGCCTCAGTCTTTTCGACCTCGCCCTGCGGATGTACCGCCGTGGCCTCGTTCCCCCTGCGCTGGTCCGACCTTTTTCTACTCGGGCTGTGGCCGCGCGGTTGTCTCCTGACAACGGCACGTCGGACGTGGTTCTGGAGTGGGCCCACGCTGCCGGCAGGTCATGACTCGCGCCGGCGTCCGCCTCTATGCCTCGTCCTCGAACACCGCGCCGGTGCTGGCGGAAGAGACCAGCCGGCTGTAGCGGGCGAGGTAGCCCTTCTTCACCTTCGGAGTGAAGGGCGGTAGCGAGACCAGCCGGTCCTGTATCTCCTTCGGCTCCAGTTTGACGTTGAGCGTTCGCTTCGCGATGTCGATCTGGATGATGTCGCCGTCGCGGATGGCCGCGATGGGGCCACGCGCGGCGGCTTCCGGAGAGACGTGGCCGATGGCCGCGCCCCGCGAGCCGCCGGAAAACCGTCCATCGGTTATCAGCGCGACGCTCTTATCCGCGTCCATGCCGGCCAGCATAGAGGTGGGCGTGAGCATCTCGCGCATGCCGGGGCCACCCTTCGGGCCCTCGTAGCGCACGACGAGGACCTCTCCCGGTTGGAAGACGCGCGTGGAGATGGCCTTGGTGGCCTCCTCCTCGCTGTTGAAGCAGCGCGCGGGCCCTTCGTGGACCATCATCTCCTCGGATACACCCGCTGCCTTGACCACAGCGCCGTCGGGCGCCAGGTTGCCGAACAGTATCGCTATTCCTCCAGTCTTGTGCAGAGGCTCTCCGAACGGATGGATGACGCGCCGGTCGCGTACGTCCGCGTCACGATAGACGTCGCCTATCGTCTTGCCAAGCACGGTCATGGCGCCGGGCTTGAGACGCTTGGATATCTCTTTCATCACTGCGGGGACGCCTCCGGCGATGTCGAGGTCGGCAAGAGCGAAAGTGCCGTACGGCCGCAGGTTGCAGAGGTGTGGCACGGACTCGCTTATCTCGTTGATTCGCGTGAGAGGGAAATCCACGCCGGCCTCGTGGGCGATGGCCGGGACGTGAAGGATGGTGTTCGTGCTGCCACCGAGAGCCATGTCCACCGCGAAGGCGTTGTGGAACGCGTCAGGTGTGAGTATATCGAGCGGCCTGAGGCCCTTTTCGAAGACCTGCATTACCTGTTTGCCTGCAAGGAAGGCGAGTTGGAGCCTGCGTCCCTCCGGCGCGGG
>JAUVYD010000234.1 GCA_030603265.1 Dehalococcoidia bacterium | reverse complement strand
CACGGGAACCGTTCTGTGGGTGCCGCCGCGCAGCATAGCTCGGTGGCGCTGCGCACGGTGCCGGGTCATGGAGCCATGCTGGGACACCTGCCAGATGCACACAGGCGAAACAGCGGCGGTGGAGTGCTGTTGCTGAAGTCGGAATCTCGCATGCAGACTCAGGAACTTACCGTACGACAAACGTGACCAGGAGGCGAAGCCGAGTTGCGAACAACATCGGGGTGAAGGAAGTCGGCGAGTGTGCGACGTCTTCATGCCTCATGGTTGCTGCTCTCTTCTCAGCACATATTTCATGCGCATCGAGACCAGTAAGACCATCAAGAACCCTATTGCATAGTAGCCGGCAACAAGGTCAATGATTGTTCCCATGATGCAAACCACCAGGAGCGAGTTCAGCAATGGTGTGAGTTTGGCCAATTCTCCGTTGTGGATGATTGCTCTGATCTGAAGGCTTCTTAGTATGGGATACGCTGCTCCGATTAGAACGAGAACACCACAGACCAGGCTGATTCTTGTATCCACTGGATGCCAGCTTGACGGGGCGCCGGGAAGAGTTTCTCCAAAATGGACAAGGATATCCAGGAGTCCCCCATAGACCATGAACAGGCCGCCCAGCAAGATGACCTTCCAGTCCCATTCCATATTCATACTGGCATTCTTCGTTCCGCAGTACTCGACCTTGCCCCGAGCAAGGACTCCAATTGGCGCAGGCATCGACTACGGGGCAGTGAGAGAGCCTGGGGGCCACTATCCGAACCCGGTCGAATTCGATCCGGGCTGTCCTGATAGGGAAGATGAAGCTGCTGCGACTGTGAGTCGATTGTGGCGGAGAGGGCGGGATTCGAACCCGCGGTCGCTTGCGCGACACACGCTCTCCAGGCGTGCCTGATAGGCCACTCTAGCACCTCTCCGCGGAGAGGGTGGGATTTGAACCCACGAGGCATTGCTGCCCACCGCTTTTCGAGAGCGGCACCATCAGCCACTCGGTCACCTCTCCAAAGGCAGGGAATTATAGCATAGGGCCTTGTACGTACGGTGCTTTCGCGCGGGACTGGTCTGTAGTAGAATTGGGCCGCTTTGGTCTGGCTGCAGTTCCTCGCCTGCCTCCTGGCGATTCTCATCGCTGGCTCGCGCCTTGCCCTGTATGCGGACGTAATCGCGGAAAAGAGCGGGCTGGGGCGAATATGGGTCGGACTCGCTCTCGTGGCAGTTATCACAGCCATGCCGGAGATGGCCACAAGTGTCAGCGCCGTAGCCCTGGTAGACTCTCCGGACCTTGCCATCGGCACGCTCATCGGCAGCTGCTGCTTCAATCTATCCCTGCTCGCGGTCCTCGACTGGATCAACCGCAGCCGACCGGTCCTCAGCCAGGTGAGCAACCGACATCTCCCGGGGGTGCGCTGGGGAGTCGTCTTGCTGGCCATTGCCGGCCTCGGACTCTATCTTGCGCCACGTGTCTCTCTGCCGGCACTCGCGTGGCTCAGTCTGCCGGGAGCGCTTCTTCTTCTGGTCTATCCGTTTGCCCTGCGCCGGATTCTTCGGGCGGAGCGCCGCTTCCTGGCCGAGGAGATGGAGGTGGCGACGAAATACTCGGCATTCGACCTCCGCGGCGCAGTGATTCGCTTCTTCCTGGCTGCTGCGGTGGTAGTCGCGGCCGGCATCTGGCTCGCGTTCATAGGAGATGAGATAGCTGCTGTCACCGGCTGGGGTAACAGCTTCGTAGGCACTCTCTTTCTGGCCATCGCCACATCGGCGCCGGAGCTTGTCGTGTGCGTGTCGGCCATCCGCCTGGGCTCGCCTGACATCGCAATGGCGGACATCCTCGGCGCGAACATGCTCGACACGGGAATGATTGGACTGGTGGACGTCTTCTATGTGAAGGGTTCCATCTTCGCCGCCGCATCGCAGGTGAATCTTGGTGTGATTCTCGCGGCAGCCCTGATGGTGGCGCTCACAGGCGTCGCCATCCGTCGCCCATCTGAACGATTGGCACTGCGAGGAGTGAGCTGGTACGGGCCCATACTTGTTGGCCTTTACGTAGCTGCGGCCTATGTGCTGTTCGCCTTCGGTCCGGCATGAGGATTCTGTTGCCTGACTGATGCGCTGGTGCTAAACTTGCCTGAAGTGGCCCCTGTAGCTCAGCGGATAGAGCACTGGCCTCCGGAGCCGGGTGCAAGGGTTCGAGTCCCTTCAGGGGTATGTTCTCCCACATCACCAAGGAGGGTTCTGCATGACCGAATTGCTTGAGGTGAGGTGGCACGGACGAGGAGGGCTCGGGGCAGTGACCTCCGCAGAGCTCCTGGCCCGCGCCGCCGCCAACGAAGGGAAGTTCGCACAGTCATTCCCCAGCTTCGGACCCGAGAGGAGAGGGGCGCCGGTGATAGCCTTTCTCAGGATAAGCGACGAGTTTATCCGCACCCGCACAAACATCAGCACACCTGACGTCGTGGTTGTCATTGACCCTCGCCTTCTGCGCGTGGTGGACGTCGCCTCCGGTCTGAAAGACGATGGCAAGATGGTCATCAACTCGGTGAAATCTCCGGAGCAGCTCAAGTCCGACTTCGGCTACCGCTGGCCGGTAGCGGCTGTTGACGCCACCAGTATTGCCCGCGAGACAATCGGCCTTCCAATCACCAACACGGCCATGATTGGAGCGTTCCTGAGGGTGAACGGAGTTGTTGAGCTCGATTCGGTGCGCGAGGAACTGCGAGAACGGTTTGGAGCGCGTGCCGACGCGAATATCAAAGCGATGGAGCGCGCCTACAACGAAGTCGTGGTCA
>JAUVYD010000025.1 GCA_030603265.1 Dehalococcoidia bacterium | reverse complement strand
ACAGAGTTGATTCCGCTAGCCGGCCTGAGAATCGAGGGATGCACGGCGTGTGGAGCCTGTGCGAAAGCAGAGACCTGCCCGATAGACGACGACCTGATGCCCATCTACCACAAGATGAAAGAGGCGGATTGCATCATCCTGTCGTCCCCGGTCTATTTCGGCAGCGCAACCGCGCTCATCAAGGGCCTGATGGAACGCACAGGCTTCATCGGGCGCAACAACGGCAGTATCTTCAAGGGAAAAACAGGCGGTCCCATCGTGGTAGCTCGAAGAGGCGGACTGAACTTCACCTTCGCCCAGATGAACTACTGGTATCAGCTACTTGAGTTCTACATGACGGGCGCCAGCTACTGGAACATCGCGTTCGGCAGGAACAAGGGCGAGGTTGAGAACGACCAGGAAGGCCTCGACACTGCCTGGAGCTTCGGCAAGAACCTGGCCTACCTGATGAAGAAGCTGAACGCGTAGGCGGTCAAAGCCCTGGTCGAGCCCCGTGCGCCGTTACTCCGGACGGTGGGCAGAGCGGGCAAACAGCAACCCGGTGCGGCTTCCTGTCTGCTGCCGCATTCCCGGGACAGACCAGGGAAGGGGCAACCCGGACCGCGCATCATCCCTGGAGCAGGATTTCGCCGCTCGTTAGTCGCCGCTGCCCTTGGGCAGGTGAGGGACAAGCCACGACAGGAAGGCATCCTCGCTGCGCGTCTGCAGGAACACGCGTCCGGGCCCGGTGAACACGCACACGAGGCCTTCGCCGCTGAAGAGCGTCGATTTCAAGCCACCGACCCGCTGGACACGATAGCTCACGCTCTCGTCAAACGCCACCATGTGACCATTGTCAACGGTGTAGGACTCGCCGGCGCCGAGAGACACTTCGTGTATGGCTCCATAGCTCGACAGGAAGAGGTGCCCGCGCCCGCTGGCTTTGAGCAGGAAGAGGCCCTCTTTGGCAAAGAACCCCTTGGCGCCCGCCCACTTCGTGTCGACAGTAAGCTGTGGTGACGATGCCAGGTATGACGAAGACTGGACGAACAGGGTCGTGCCGGAGAGCTCCAGATGTATTATGTCGCCTGGCAGCGGCGGAGCGAATGTGACCTCGCCCTGAGCCGAGGCCCTGAAGGTGTTGATGAAGAAGCTCTCGCCACCCAGCAGTTTCCGCTTCAGCCCGGAGAACACCCCTCCCTTGATGGCGGTCTGCATCTCGATGCCGGAGGACATCGAGACCATGGCGCCCGCCTCGGCGCTGATCTCTTCGCCTGCCTCAAGCTTCACCCTGGCCAGGGAATACGAAGGCCCGTAGAGTATCTCGTGTTCCATCAGTGTCTCCTTCCCAATGCGTTCCGGCGGTCATCAGTGCGGGGCGAAGTGCTGCTCCTGGCGGGGCGACGGGGCAACGGGGAAGTGCTCCATGGCGAGCGCGGCTGCAACAGGGGCGCCGGAAGACGAGCCCGAGCAGTCCAGGGACTGCACAACCGGCGTAAGGACGTCCCTCAGATCGAAGTCCACCCAGGCCGAATGATGTTCCAGATGATAGGTCGAGCGCAGGTCGAGCCCGGCGAAGTGCGACAACACGTGGTGAGAACCCTGACACAGCCAGATGGAATCAGAGCGTTCCATCAGCGCGCGCAATACGGGGGGAACCGATGGCCGTCCCAGTGCAATCAGCCCCTCGGCAGCAACCCAGCGCACCTCGAAAACGCGGTCCCCCAGGGCCTCCACAAGCCCCTCTATCGCGCGGCGGTCCGCGATATCCCTGAGGCACATGACCGCCTCAAAGCACACGCGGCTCTTGCGGTGCCTCAAGGCCTGCAGCAACAACTCCACAGGGCGGGGGCCCATCTCGACAAGGGCGCGGCGCGCTCGCTCGCGCGTCACCCCATCGCTACAGCCCAGTTGCAAGACCATGCCCTCGATGGTCGGGGCGCAAGTCAGGGCATCATCGGGCTGCGACGTACGCCTGCCGAACCAACTGAAGAGCCCTTTCATGTACCAGACGCGGCAGCGTGCCGCTCAAGACCTGCCATAGAATCCCCTGGATTATAGGCGTCACCGCCCGCCCGTGTCCAACATGTCCGTTCCTCCATGGCACACTGCCCGCCAGGGACGCGTCAGATGATTGGCAGAACGCGCATGGAGAAGGATGCCAGGACCCCACCCGCATTTGCATGAGAGGACCGCGGGCATGGAGATATCGCTCACCGGGGGCCACAGCCGGTACCGGTTCCAGCAGCCGGAGTTTCACGAGTCACGTAAACGAGCGCACCTGCATACATGTCGAAAGGAAATCACACGAAATCAGCGAAAACACCCCTAAACTATTGACTTGGCCGCCAGATAGGAAGAGAATCCCGTTTTGTGAGAATTTTCCTCCATGGTTCCGTCCTTCGACAGACCATGGTATGTTTTTATGCCAGGGTTCCCGTTCTTCCATTTTCCTTCCCTTCTACGGCTTGGCAACATCCCTCCTGCGGGCAGACAATATCCTTGTGCACGTGGTGGCCGGGGATGCCGTGAACAAACCTGCACCGCTTTCCGCCGCAAAGAGACAATGGTCTTCAATGCAGGGCGCACTCCCCGCGCCCTGTGATAGAAAAAGCAGAGAACAACCGCTCGCGGACCATGATGAGCTCCCTTTGGTCCAACGACCAGGGAGGTGCTGCGTATGAGGTAGCTCAGCCGCATGGCAAGCTCTTTGACAGGATTTCGGAAGGGGGATTGAAGGGAAAAGCGGATACTTGCAGTGCTTGCGTCATTGGTGCTTGTCGTGGGTGTGGCCTTGATTGGCTGTGCTCCGGAGGCGGCGCCAACAGAGGAAGAGGAAGCAGCGCCGGCAGCTCCGGCAGCGGAGGTATTCAACTGGAAGGTCCAGGGATACGTGCCGGTGCGCTTACTCTTCCACGATTTTCTCGAACACCTCGCCACTTCACAGAACGCCGGGAGTGGCGCAGTGGAATGCCTGGATGACTGAGTACCCTGTTCCGGGCAAGCCTTTCAAATGTTATGTTGAGGAAGACACGAAGTGTCCCATCCTGTACTTCAAGGATGCAGCGCTGTCTGCTGACCTCGTCTATCAGGCGCCCAAAGAGCAGATCAAGACGATGAACTACAATGTTACCGGCGTGGTACCAACCCGAACGGCAAAGGACATCGAGCAGGTGGTCAAGGAGCATGTTCCGGGGGCCCGGATCAGCTACAATCCCGACCAGAAAGTCATGGCCTACTTCCGCCGCCCGCACGGAAGAGTTTGACGACAGCAAAGCAAGAGAGGAGTGGGGTTGGCAGGCTGAATACCCGGATTTCGAAAAGGTAGTCGCGGATTTCATCGAAGAGATACGCGTTCACCCGGACCGATACGGCATAGTCGAGGAGAACTAAGGAGGGATATGTCATGCCCAAGACAATAGTGACCGCAGCGATTACAGGCGCCATACACACGCCCAGTATGAGTCCCTATCTGCCTGTCACGCCTGAGCAGATTGCCGAGCACGCGATTGGAGCCTATGAAGCGGGGGCTGCTGTGGCTCATGTGCACATCCGCAATCCGGAAACCGGACGGCCCAGTTCAGACATGGACATCTTCCGTGACGTGCTGGCCAGAATCAAGAGCAAGTGCAACATCATTGTATGCACTACAACCGGTGGGGGCCTGGGAATGACCACCTCAGAGAGGCTGAAAGTGGTCCCGACTTTCAAGCCGGAGCTGGCTTCGTTCAACGGTGGTTCCGTCAATTTCGGCCTCTTCGATATCCCCGAGCGGATGAAAATAGAGACATGGAAGCAACCATGGGAACTCGAATACTTGAGGATGACCGAGGACTTCATTTTTGCCAATACGTTCAAGTCCCTGAGGGAATTTGCCCAGACATTCGAGGAGTACAACACCAGGCCCGAACTGGAGGTCTACGATGTTGGCATGATCAACAACCTGCTCTATCTGGTCCAAAAGGGATATCTGAAGAAACCTGTCTACCTGCAGTTTGTGATGGGTGTCATGGGGGCGATACAACCGTCAGTGCAGAATCTGGTATTCCTGTATGAGACGGCGAAGCATGCCTTTGGCGACGACCTCGTCTGGTCAGTGTGTGTAGCCGGCCGTGCTCAGATTCCGATATGCAGCGCTGCCCTGGCCATGGGCGGCAATGTCAGGGTCGGCCTGGAGGATAGCCTGTATCTCGGCAAGGGAGTACTGGCCAAGAACAGCGCCGAGCAGGTTGAGAAGATCATCGGCATCGCGAGGGCTATGAGCATCGAGACAGCTACGCCCGATGAGGCGAGGGAGATTCTCGGGCTCAAGGGACTGGACAAAGTAGGCTACTGAAGCGAAGCACTTCACAGGAGACAGACACGAATGCACGTATTGCAGGAAGGCACAGGCGAACTTGTCGGCTGGCACAGTCCGGATGAAGCCCGGCGATGGGTGCTGGAGAACAAGTCGCGTGAGTTGAAAGACAAGACCATGTCAGCCAAAGAGGCGGTCTCCAGATTCGTACATGATGGCGATTTCATAGCAAGTGGCGGGTTCGGCCAGATACGAATATCAATGGCCATCATCTACGAGATAATCAGGCAGCAGAAGCGCAATCTGACTCTCGCAGGCAAGACGGCGACTCATGATTGCGACATGTTGATAGGTTCCGGCTGCGTCAACAGGGTGGAGGTGGCCTACGCGTTTGGCCATGAACTCAGGGGGCTATCTCCAGCCTCGAGAAGGATGGCGGAAAGCGGCCGGTGCAAGGTGATTGCTGAGACCAGCAATGCCGGGTATCAATGGCGGTTTCTGGCCGCGATGATGGGACTGCCTTTCATACCGAGCCGAAACCTGCTTGGCTCTGACACAGGAAGACACAGCTCCTGCAAGGTGGTCACCGACCCGTTCACCGGGCAGCCGATCAATCTAATCCCTGCAGCATACCCGGATATGGCGTGTATCCACGTCCACCGCTGTGATATCTACGGCAATGCTCAGATAGACGGCATCCTGGTGGAGGACATCGAGCTTTCCAGGTGCGCCAGGAGGCTGATCATCACCACGGAAGAGATAGTGGAACATGATCTCTTCCGCAGAGAGCCCCAGAATACAAGCATTCCTTTCTTCGTGGTGGATGCTGTGGTCGAAGTCCCATACGGCTCGCACCCGGGAGAGATGCCGGGACTGTACTGGTTCGATGAAGACCACATAGCCGAATGGCTGAGGATTTCCAGGACCCAGGAAGGGACAGATGAGTATTTCCAGAAATACGTCTTCGGCGCTGACAGCTTCGAGGCGTACCTGGAACTCTGTGGCGGCATAGAGAAGATGAACTACCTCAAGAGAAGAGCGTTCTACAGAGAGCCAATGAAGTCCGTGTCGTACAAGTAGAGAGGGAGCCGGAAGATATGGCAATAGAAGGCAAGTACAACCTGAGGGAAATGCTGGCCTGCAACGGCTCCAGGATGCTGGAGGACAGGAAATCCGTCTTCGTCGGGACCGGGCTTCCCATGATAGCGTCCATGCTGGCTCAGAAAACGCATGCCCCCAACCTGCTCATAGCATTTGAGGCCGGCAGCCTGGGGCCCGTGATGCGTGAGTTGCCCATCTCCGTAGGTGATTCCAGGACGTTCCACAGAGCCATCGGTGCCTCCAGCATGCACGATGTCATGTCGCTTTCGCAGGCAGGATACATAGACTATGGATTCCTGGGAGCTGCCCAGATGGATGTGCATGGCAACATCAACACCACAGTGATAGGTGACTACAGTTCGCCCACGGTGCGCCTGCCCGGCAGCGGCGGAGCCAATGACGTCGGTTCTTTCTCACAGAAGCTCATCATCATCATCGCCAATCAGTCCAGGAGAACTTTCGTTACTGAGATTGATTTCCTGACCACTCCGGGCTATCTGGACGGGCCGGGAAGCAGAGAGAAGGCGGGATTGGCCCGGGGCACAGGGCCGTACAGAGTGATTACCCAGCTTGGCGTCTACGGCTTCGATGAAGAAACGAAGAGGCTCAAGTTGATTACTCTGCATCCCGGGGCAACGCTGGAGGACATCAAGGAGAACAGCGGTTTCGAAATCATCATCCCTGACAAAGTCGAAACAAGCTACGTTCCCACTGAGGAGGACCTGCGGCTGCTGCGGCAGGAAATAGACCCCATTGGAATGGTGCTGGGGAAGTAGCGTATCCTCATCCAGCTCCTGCGGCGCCTCCGGGCTTGCACCGGCGGCCCGGCAGCGCGCGAACCCATGGCCGCGAGCGCGCGGCGAGCGCATTCCCGCATCACGCCACACCTGTCGCCGGGTTGGAGGACAAGACTCTGGAGGGCCAGAGCGCAGGGCAAGGCATCAACAGGTTGCGACGACCGGCCGCCACACTAGTCAAATGGGATTCTCATGTGCCCTGCACGGCAGCGTGCGGCTCGGTACCCGCCACTCGGTGCCTTTGATCGTGTCTGTTTCGCGCCTGCTCATGTCCATCCAGTAAGATGGAGCTGCCCCCTCTTTCGCGTTCAACCGTGTCGGCGTACTATCCGGCAAAGGACGGGATGGAGACACTCTCCGGCACATACGTGCACGCCACTCAAAGGGAGTACGCGATTGCCCTGGTCGAGATACTCCTGCGTGACGTGCGTCGCATCGAGCAGCAGTATCCTGCAGTGAACTGCGGGCTCAGCACCGTGTGTGAACTCTCCCTCGGGGGCATGTCGGATAACACGCTGGTGGAAGAGCCGCTTCCGACGCCTCCCACCTCGAAGCCGCAAGGTACAGACGCTCTGCTGGCGAACCTCGAGTCGCGGCGGCGCCTCTGACTTGTCCCTCTGCGCGAGTACCGCATGGAACGGCGCCATCTCAGCCGAAGGCTGCGCCTTGTCCGATTCGAGGGGAACCCCGCACTGGGCTACGCTGTCGACGCCGGCGCGCGGTTGCTGGAGTGGTTCGAATACGGACTCATGGCCGTCACGGCACTCACGGAGCGCGTACTGTCCCGGCGTTTCAAGTCTCTCAGTTGACCGGGGCCCGGGACGCTGCCACTGCTTCGACACCTTGTCCCTACAACGGCGGAAACGTCTCCGTTACGAGGTCCCACACCTCTCTCAGCCACTGCCTCCTCCACTCCTCAGTACTGGTCACCACGACTGCGAAGGTGCGCCGTTCGACGCGTTGAACGCCACAAAGGCCAAAGATGCACTTGCTCCAGAGAGCTTCAAGTGGGTCTCCGAAGGCTTCTCTCTCTCGCAGCGGCGGCGTATTCGCAGTGTTGAACACCAACGCAGCGGTAGCGCTGAGCAGCCCCTCAGGGACTCCCTCGCCATCATCATCCTCCAGAAACCGGTAGGCGACACCGGGGCGCACGACGCGGTCAACCCAGCCCTTCAGAATGGCCGGTGGTTGCCCCCACCAGTTCGGATGAATCACGACTATGCCATCGGCGGAGGCCAGCTCGCGGCAATGAGCCTCGACAGTGGGGGCAAGCGGAGCGCCGCCAACAATCTCCGTGTGCGTCACAACGGGGTCAAATGACTCCTGATACAGGTCGTGAAAGACGACTCTGCGCCCCGTTGAATGCAGTGCGTCGAGGCACGTCGCCGCGATAGCGTGATTGAAACTCCCCGGATGAGGATGGGCAAGGACGACGAGGATACTCATTGGGCAACTCCAGGCGAACCGGTACCTCGGGACAATCCGGCAGCCTCACGTACACGCGATGGACGACCACGGCAGTACCGGCATCTTGCTATGGACTCGTGAGGCTCACGGTGCTACGATACTCCCGGGCGGAAGCGACCGCAACTGTCAAATGAACCGGGTTGAGATATTCAAGGGGTGGTGCAAGAAATGCGGCATATGCGTTGCGTTCTGCCCCCGGGGCGTTCTGACAACCGGTGACGACGGGTTCCCGAAAGTGAGCAACCCGGACGCATGCACCGGCTGCCGCTGGTGCGAGTTGCGTTGTCCCGACTTCGCCATCGTCGTCCAGAAAGATGAGCACACAGACAACGCCTGAGCGAGTGCTGCTGCAGGGCAGCGAGGCATGCGTGCGAGGAGCGCTCGCCGCCGGCTGTCGCTTCTACGCAGGCTACCCCATCACTCCGGCCACGGAGATAATGGAGCTGATGTCCAGGATGCTGCCACAGGCGGGCGGGGTCTTCATCCAGATGGAGGACGAGATAGCCGGCATTGGAGCAACGATAGGGGGCTCCCTTGGAGGCCTCAAGGCGATGACCGCCACAAGCGGACCGGGGTTCTCGCTGATGCAGGAGCACATCAGCTTCGCAGCGATGGCCGAAGTGCCCTGCGTCATCGTCAACGTGATGCGCGGCGGCCCGAGCACCGGGCTGCCAACACGGCCGATGCAGGGTGACGTGATGCAGGCACGCTGGGGCGCACACGGCGACCATCCTATCCTGGTGGTCGCACCGTCGTCGGCGTACGAATTCTTCGACCTCACGGTCAAGGCGTTCAACCTCGCCGAGCGCTACCGCAGCCCGGTCATCGTGCTGGCCGATGAGATTGTCGCGCACACCCGGGAGAGCGTTGTCCTTCCTCCGCTGGCGGAGATAGAGATAGAGGACAGGGTGAAGCCGACGGTTCCGCCAGAATGGTACTCGCCCTATCGCGACCCCGGCACGGGGATACCTCCGATGGCGGCCTTCGGCGAGGGCTACCGCTTCCACGTCACGGGGCTCATGCACGACATCAACGGCTTCCCCACCCAGCGGCAGGATGAGACACAAGAGCTGATGATGCGACTCTTCAACAAGATATCGAAGGACTTCCACCTGCTCCAGTGGTACGACTCGTACTACGACGAGGGTGCGGAGATAACCGTCATCGCCTACGGCTCGGTGGCTCGCTCGGCCCTCAGAGCGGTCAAGATGGCCCGCGACAAGGGATTGCCCGTAGGCCTGCTCAAGCTCAAGATGCTCTGGCCCTTCATGCGCCGAACGGTGATGCAGTACCTCGAATCATCCCGCAAGGTCATCGTGGCCGAGATGAACATGGGCCAGCTCTCGAGGGAGGTCAAGCGCGTCAACCAGGGCAAGTGCGAGGTACTGACGCTCAACAAAATTGACGGCCAGATGATTACTCCGTCCGAGATACTGGCGAAGGTCGAGGAGGCGCTCGCTTGAAGCAGACGCCACAGCTGATTCACCGCTACCTCAGGTCGTCGAAGCGGTTTCCCCACGTATGGTGTCCTGGCTGCGGCATCGGCATCCTGCTGGGCGCTCTCGTAAGGGCCATCGATGAGGGCGGCTACAGCAAGGACGACATCATGCTCGTCTCCGGAATAGGCTGCTCCGGCAGGCTCCCGGTGTACCTCGACTTCAATACGCTGCATACGACGCACGGCCGGGCGCTGACGTTCGCGACGGGCATCAAGCTCGCGAAGCCGCACCTGAAGGTCATCGTCGTGATGGGGGATGGCGATGCGTCTTCAATCGGTGGCAACCACCTGATTCACTCAGCGCGGCGCAACATCGACATCACCACAATCATCGTCAACAACCAGATATACGGCATGACTGGAGGCCAAGCCTCACCAACCACCCCGTTCGGGCTCGCAACTGCCTCGTCGCCCTACGGCCACCTGGAGCACCCATTCGACATCTCGAAGCTGGTTGAGGCAGCGGGAGCGGTCTTCGTGGCGCGGTCGACGGTGTACCACACCAAAGCGCTCGACAGGGTTATCGGCCAGGCGCTGAAGAAGAAGGGCTTCTCCGTCGTCGAGGTCATGGCTCCGTGTGTGACCCACTTCGGCAAGATGACAGGCATGGGCTCCCCGGTGGACATGATGCGGTGGCAGAAGGACAACGCCGTGCCATTTGAGAAGGCGCGGGAGATGAGCGCGGAGGAGTTGCAGAACAAGATTGTGACGGGAGTGCTTGTCGACATTGGGAAGCCGACGTTCCACGAGGAACACGCACGTATCTGGAGAGAGGTGAAGTAGACGGGCATGCGTTACGAGCTACGGCTCGCCGGGTCCGGCGGGCAGGGAGTGGTCCTCGCGGGCATAGTGCTTGCAGAGGCGGGGCTGACGGAGGGACACACGGTAGTCCACTCGCAGAACTACGGGCCGGAAGCCCGTGGCGGCAACTCGGTCTCCGAGGTTATCTTCTCGGACGAGGAGATTGACTACCCGAGGGCGCTCGGACTCGACGTGCTCATCGCACTCAACCAGAAGGCCTGCAACGAGAACATCGGAGAGATGAAGGATGACGGGCTCGTCATCGTCGACTCGGCGCAGGTCAAGAAGGTCCTTTGGGGAAAAGTGCTGCGAATCCCCTGCCAGCGCGAGGCGGACC
>JAUVYD010000079.1 GCA_030603265.1 Dehalococcoidia bacterium | reverse complement strand
CAGAGGTCCGCCTCTACAGTCGGACCGCCCCACGCCCATCGGGCACGTGCAACGTGCCCCTACATCGGAACCTCCCCGTGGCCCTGACCCCCGCGGGACGGACACGGATGGGCGGCGCATGCACCGCCCCTGCGAAGAAATCGCGCAGGACGATAGCCCGCGCGGCCAGGTCACCTCGAGCGGTGTGGCCGGTGGCGCGGCTTGGGCACCGGAGTGGCCATAGCCTCGTCGAGTTCCTCTTTGCGGAGTCCCATGAGCTGTTCCATTCGGTCGAGCAGGTCCTGCGAAACCTGATGATTGCTGCTGTGCCACCCGGAGTCGGTCCGCAAGGACTCGGTTATCCGCAGGACATCCTTCTGGAACTTCGTCAGCTCCGACAGCTCGTACACGTTCGGAAGCGTGCCGTCGTGGTAGAGCCTGATGAGGTCACGGGCGTCCTTGCGCGCTCGCTGGGAGTCCACGAAGCGCTCGATTGTTGCAGGAAGTTCGTCGAAAGAGTCCACGTTCTTCAGAGGTCTGAACATCGGGGCGAGAATGAAGGCTACGTACATCAGCACGACAAGGACAGGGAGTATGAGTATGTCTCGCACGTAGTTCTCCACAGGGTAGAGGACGGCAATCAGTATGAAGGCGACGGGAATGAGCCAGACGAGCAGTATTGTGAAGTACTTGCGGATAGCCGGCTTGTCGTCTTTCACAGTGGTCTCCTCTCACTCCGTAGTGGGCGTTGCGCTGTCTGCGGCGCCGTGTCTGCGGAGACAGTATCTCGCATCACGGTGCTGTGTTCAAGGCCCCGGTGGTGTTGTGGTGTGAAGCGGCGCGAGTGACGGCCCGGTGACACGGAAAGGGGCCGCATGTGCGGCCCCCTGTGTGCGGAAGGAATGTGACTGCTGTCAGTCGATGTCATACACGAGCTGTACGGTGGCGACGATAGTCGTCTCTCCGGGACTCATGGGAGGCGCGCCCGTGGCCATCGCTTCCTCTGCCATCGCGTACCCACGGACCGGGTAGACCACCGGGGTCTGATATCCCTCGGTGACAAAGGATGGCTCTCCCAGTGTAACGTCCGCGAGGTCCGCGAGCTGTACGGCCTTTGCCTTCGCGTCAGCCATGGCCTTCTCACGGGCCTCCGTCAGGTAGTCAGATGGGTCGTCCACTTCGAACTGGATGCCGTTCACGCGGATGTAATCGCCGCCGGCAGTCACCGCCGCGTCTATCACCTCGCCAACGTTGTCCACATCACGGACTCTGGCCTGGATGGTGTTGGAGACCTGGTAGCCGGTGACGACCTCCTGCTGCGTGTCGGGGTCCCAGCGTGACCGCTGCCAGATGTTGAAGCTGGTGGTCTTGATGTCCTTCCCGGCGACCCCGGTGTCGTGGAGGGCCGTCATGACGTCCTCCATCGCAAGGCTCGCCTGCTGCTGGGCCTCCGCAACGCTCGTGGCCTGCGCCTGGACGCCCAGGTTAAGGCTTGCCACGTCCGGCACGGCCTGTACCTCGCCGCGTCCCGTGACCCATATGCCTTCCTGTTGTCCGCCGAGGTTTATGTCGGGGACAGAGACAGGGCTGGCGCCGGCGCAGCCTGTCAGTGCCAGCACGGGAACCAGCAGAGCAAGCGCCAGTGCTGCCGGCAGCATGTTCTTTCGTTTCATCACTATCATTGTCTTCCCTCCCTGCCGGGTAGGGGCCGGCCTGTCCTTCTCCATCTCTCCTGCGTCCTCTAATCGGAGACTACGTCGAACGCCACGACTCCCCTGGCGCTCGCCGGCAGCGGCACGTCGTTCGTCGACGGGTATACCTCGAGGGTATCGATGTCAATCTCGTAGCGGCCGGCGGAGACCTGTGTGCCGCTGTCGTCCTTCTGGTCCCACACGAGTGAATACTGCGTCGACTCCATGGGGGATTGCTCGAGTTGCGACGTGCCGGCTGCGAAACTGCGTACGACCGTGTCTGTCCCTGCCTCCCGTATCAGCACGCGGGGAGGGAATGGTTGAAGAGATAGTGTTCCCGGTCCCGCGTTCTCGAACACGATGGATATCTCGACTGCAGCGCCGTACTTGTGTGAGGGCGCAGTGTATGCACGTATGTCCACAGGCATCTCCGTCGCGCCGAACCCCGGCACAGGTGCACACTCCTCTTCTGCTGTTTCCTCTGCCTCCTCCGTCACTCGCATGGTGTCTTCCTCTTCCTCCCCCTTTGCCGGTGGCGCAGCCGCGCCTTCCTCGTCCAGCATGGCCGTTGCGGCCTCGCCCTCCTCTTCCAGCATGGCCGGTGCGGCCTCACCCGCCTGCTCCATCATCGGCGATATCATTCCGGCTCTCCACATGAGGCCGACGGCTGCGAGTACAATGAACGATGAGACCAGCGCCAGCCGCAGCGCGGGCCGGCCGAACAGCAGATTGTCGAGGAAGGAGCGGACACCTCCGTGTTCGCGGGCTTCGTCCGGTTCAACGGCCCTGCTGAGCAAATCATCCCTGAGCCGCCGGGTGAACTCGGGGCGCGGCTCCTGTCGCAGCGCGAATATCCGGCGCGCGAACTGCAGCATCCCGGCATAGTCGGAGTCACCCGCAGTGGGTCCGGGCGCCTCCCCCCGGAGCAGGCGCTCGATGTCGTCCGAGAAGCGCTTCTCGGAGCTATCCCTCCGTGCCATTGCTCCATCCCTTGAAGGCATCTCTCAGTCTCTTGACGGCGCGGTAGAGCCGCGTGCCAACGTTTGACTCCGACACCTTCAGCATTCGTGCGATTTCCCTGTTGTTCATTCCTGCGCCGAACTTGAGAGAGATTATGTCCTGGTCGAGCTGCGGAAGCGTGGACAGGCCAAGTTTGAGTTGCCGCACCTCCTCCAGTCGCGCCACCTGCTCCTCAACCCCCGGCTCGCGTGAGGCCTCCTCAGGCGCATCGTCCTCCCTGACGACCTCCACCCGGCTCGATTTCCGGAAGTAGTCGGTCACGGTATTCCTGGCGATGGCCGTTAGCCATGTCGAGAGTTTCGCCTTCTCTCTCTTGTAGCTGTCGAAGTGCCGCAGCGCCTTCTCGAAAACGTCCGCTGTGAGGTCCTCCGCGAGGCTCGCGTTGCCGACCCGGTAGCATATGTACCTGTAGACGCCCGGCATGTGGTTGTCGTACATCTCCGCGAACGCCTCTCTGCGGCTCCGTGCGTGGTCGTCGCTATCTCCGCTGTCGTTCCCGGGGCCACCCGTCTGGTGGCCCTCTTCGGCGACCATCGCCTGTGCCAGCATCCATAGATATGTACGAAAGAGCCCTGGAAGTATCACAATTCACACCTGCCTGGTACTTGTTTGATGCTGTCGTATCATACACGCGGGCCCGGATGATGGGGCAAGCGCCGCTGCGATACGCCTGTGCAGATTGTAGCGCGCGGCGGGAGCGGATTCCACGCCAGCCCGCTCCCAGTTGCGCGAGGGGACATGGTGGTGGTTCGTGATGTAGGGGCCTGGCATGCCTCGCCTCTGCGGGAACCGCCCGCGGTGTGGTGGTTGCGAATGTAGTGGCACGTTGCACGTGCCTGGTGGGTGTGGGGTGGTCCGAATGTAGGGGCGGACCTGCGTGTCCGCCCGCGGGGTCAGCATTGGGCGGTGGTTGCAGATGTAGGGGTCGTTCGTGAACGACCCGGCCACTGTCTGAAACCACGGTTGTAGCCCAAATCCAACCGTCGAGACCTTCCGCCCGCCACAAGCAACGGCGATCGATAGCTACGACCGCGTCCTGCCACCGTCACCGGGCGCTTCCCGAAGCGCTCCTCCATCCATCCCACGGGCACGTGCAACGTGCCCCTACATTTGAACCACCCCTTGGCCCGACCCACAACGGGCGGACGCAGTGGTCTGGCCCCTACGGGGAACCGGCCTATCCCCCTTACCAACACTCCATTACCCAGTCTCCACGGGCGGACTGAATCGTAGACCACCTGCGCTGCAGCGAAAGCCAGGTTGACGACCGCTCTTCCTGTTGTTACGCTGCGACGACCATATGGAAGAACCGGGCTCATTGCTGCCGCTTCTGCTGACCGTCACAGCGATATCGCTCAGCGGGACGATTGCGCCGGGCCCGGTGATGGCTGTCACGGTTACGAAGGGAGCTGTGCGCAAGGAAGCAGGCGCCCTTATTGCACTCGGCCATGGCATGGTCGAGTTCCCGATGATTGCCCTCATCGCGCTCGGCTTTGCGACTGTCATGGCCGTCCCGGGTGTGAAGGCGGCCGTCGGGCTGGTCGGTGGGGCCGCCCTCATCTGGATGGGGGCAGCGACATTGAGGACGAAGCCCGAGGCGTTCGACGACAGGCGCGACGTATCGAGGGGATGTGTGCTTGCCGGTGTCACAGCCACGATTGCCAATCCCTACTGGTTCGTGTGGTGGGTCACGGTGGGAGCGGCCCTTGTGCTGAGCGCCGGCGCGTGGGGGCTGCTCGGTATTGCGGCGTTTGCGGTCACGCACTGGCTCTGTGACCTTGGCTGGCTCACTTTCCTTTCCTGGGGAGTGTTCACGTCGAAGCGCTTCTGGACCCCGGGGGTCTACCGTGGAATCCTCATCGCCTGCGCCGCGGTGCTTGCGGGCTTCGGCGTGTGGTTCATCATCTCGGGCATCAAGCTGCTCATCTAGCCGCCGGCTCCGTGGTTTCTTCCCTCTCTTCACATGTCTTTCACATTGTCTTGCTATCATGATGTTCGTGGTTTTCCGGGTGCGGTGGAACCTCCCGGTGAGAGCGATGTCATGCCTTCGGCGCGGTTGCGCCATCCGGGTGGTTGGAGGGGAATAGTGGATGCGGCGAATAGTGTACTGTGCGGCCGCGCGATGTGGCGCGGCTGAGTTCTGAAAGGAGCAGGGAATGAGACTGCTGTATCGAAGTGGCCTGCGGTACGCGTTGATTACCGTGCTGGCGCTCTTGCTTATCGTGGGCTGCGCACCGGCGCAACCTGCGGGCGATGTGGAGGGCGAGAGTGCGCCTGCCGGCGTCGATGAGGGCGTGTCAGGGTTCGCTCCGGCACACGGCGAGGAGCTTTCCAGTCTTGCCGAGGTTGTGGCGAAGGTGAAACCATCGGTTGTGGCCATCAGCACAGAGAGCACAACCTACGACGTCTTCAATCGCCCGAGCACGCAGGGTGGTGCGGGGTCAGGGTGGGTGATTCGCGAGGATGGGTACATCGTCACGAACAACCATGTGGTAGAGGGGGCGAAGATCGTGATGGTGACGCTGGATGACGGTCGCAACATCGAGGCCGACGCCGTGTACACCGATCCGTTGACCGACCTGGCCGTCGTCAAGATAGCAGAGTATGGCCTGCCGGCCGCCGCAATCGGCGACTCCTCGACACTGCAGATAGGCGACGCCCTCGTCGCTATCGGCAACTCGCTCGGCATGGGCATCAGCGCGACTAGCGGGATTGCGAGTGTGGTCGGCGTGTCGCTCGAGTCATCTCCGGGACAGACGCTGCTTGACCTGGTGCAGACGGATGCGGCTATCAACCCGGGCAACAGCGGAGGACCGCTGGTGGACAGCGCGGGCGAGGTCATCGGCATAAACAGCATCAAGATCGCCACGGTTGGCGTCGAGGGGATGGGTTACGCCATCAGCATCAACCAGGCGTTGCCTATCATCGTGGACCTTATCGAGCGCGGCAGAGTCGTCAGACCGTGGCTGGGAATCGGTCTCTACACGATGAACCCGTATGTCGCGGAGCAATACGAGCTCGCTGTCGACTGGGGCGTACTGGTGACCGGTGTAGTGGCGGACAGCCCCGCACACGAGGCGGGCCTCGAGCCCGGCGATATCATCATCAAGTTCGCCGGAGAGGAGATTGTTGACTCGCAGGCGCTTGCCAGGGCCATAGACGCCGCACAGGTTGGCGATGAAGTCGAGATTATCTACTGGCGGGAGGAGACGAAAAAGCTCACATACGCGACGCTGGTCGCGAGCCCTCCGAGTCCCTAGGAGCGTGTCGGAGTAAGCCCAAATAGGCCAGTTCCTGAAGCTAGATTCTTTCGGTCCTTTCCACATGTTGAAGCTAGACCGGACATTATTCCGACAGGCTCCTAGGTCCGAGACTGCCACGCAATGAGCGATTTCTTCCCGAAACAGCCAGCAGTAGCTTCAGACTCCGCGATACGAGCAAGGTGTCCGCATGATTCCACTCAAGGCAGCTCGGTACCGCGATTCAAGATGTCGAGGCAGCGCTGGTAGATGAAGACCCGGCCACGGCGCCTACCTGTCAGCTCGCGAATCACTCCCACTCGGACCAGAAGCGCGAGGCTCTTGTTGACCGTGGGAGCCGACAAGCCGGTCTTATTCACCAACCATCCGGACGTTGCTATGGGGTGCTCGAGCAGCGCCTCATGAACGACGAGAGCTGATGCCGCTGCTCGCCGAAGCCCTGCGATTCTTTGGCGATCTTCGGCTGCAATGTCGAGCAATTGCCTTGCGGCATCGACTGCCTGCGCCGCTGTGACAATCACGGCCTCGGCAAAGAAGTCGAGCCACGCCTCCCAGTCTCCAGCGAGACGCACGTTGTTTAGCGCCTCGTAATACGCCTGCCGATGCATCTTGAAGTAGAGGCTGAGGTATAGCATCGGCTGGCGCAGCACCTTCCCCTCACACAGAAGCAGCGTAATGAGCAACCGGCCGAGCCGGCCATTGCCGTCCAAAAAGGGATGTATGGTCTCGAACTGAACGTGGGCCAGCGCGGCTTTGAGCAAGACCGGCGTCGGTTCGGGCTGGTCATGCAGGAACAACTCCAGTTTTGCCAGGCAATCCGGTAGCTCACTGGCGGGAGGCGGCACAAACGCGGCGTTGCCCGGTCGCGTGCCGCCTATCCAGTTCTGGGTGCGTCGAAACTCTCCGGGGGTTTGGTCGCTGCCACGGCCCTTGGAGAGCAGCATCGCATGGATCTCCTTGACCAAGCGGAGAGAGAGGGGAAACCCTCCGCAGAGGCGCTTCAGCCCGTGGTCGAGGGCAGCCACATAGTTGCTCACCTCCGTCACGTCGTCGAGTGGAAC
>JAUVYD010000032.1 GCA_030603265.1 Dehalococcoidia bacterium | reverse complement strand
CCTGTTTCATCCGCTGGACCTCCGTTTGGACGGGCGTGGCGTCCTGATACGCGCGTTCTACGCCTTCTGATACTGGAATCATAGGCAAAGGTTGCTCGCGGATGCAAGGAGTACCCGGTACGGCTCGCTTGCCTGCATCGGGTGCCGGTGTTAGCATAACGCGGTACAGTTGAGGCGTGGCCTAGCGCCCGGCGAGAAAGGCAGGGGTGACCATGGATACGATTTCTTTGGAACTGCAGAAACGAGAAGCCTCCGGCAACAAGAACAAGGCGCTGAGGCGCTCGGGATTGACACCTGCACACCTGTTCGGGCATGGAGTGAAATCGCAGCCGCTTCAGGGTGCGACCGCCGAGCTCGAGGGGGTGATTCGTCATGCAGGGAGGTCGAAACTCATTGGGTTGAAGATAGGTGAGGAGAAACGAGCCAGGAATGTTCTGGTGCGGGAAGTGCAGAGGCATCCGGGGACAGGGCTCCTCCTGCATGTCGACTTCTTCCAAGTGCGAAGCAAGGAGAGGATGACAGTTGAGGTTCCGGTGCACGTTGTTGGCGACGCCCCCGTGCTTCAGTCGAAAGCCAACACGCTTGTTGTTGACATTGCCCGCCTGAATATCGAGTGTCTCCCGTCGCGGCTCCCGTCCCGTATCGACATTGACGTCAGCGGGCTCAAGGAAAGCGACGACGTTGTTCGGGTTCGTGACGTCAAGACGGCTGAGGGTATTGTGGTACTGAACGATCCCGAACTGGCCGTGGTGAAGGTCGAAGTTGAGCGGCGAGCGGCTGCCGCACCCGCGGAAGTTGCCGGGGATGTTGTGGTGGCTGCCGCGGAGAAACAGCCGGAGCAGACCGGCGAAACGGCATAGCAAGGGGACCGATTACGAATATCGTTCCCGGTGGCATCAATGGCTGAGCCTGTCTGTTGCTCGGCGGGCTACATCGATTTGTGTGGAGTTCGTTGAGCCGGCGTGCGTGCCGCTTGATTGACTGCCGGATAGAGGAGCTTCCCATTGAGCAGGACTGCTGACCGACTTCACGCACTGCGCAAGATGTCGTCCCCAATCGGGTTCGGAATGTCCGGGTCAAGCGCTGGTGTCCGACGAATGCTCATCCTTGTCGGAGTGCGCAAGATTCCCACGAAGAAGATGTTGTCAACGATATGCGGCAGCGCTGACTCCGTGGTGATGATTGGCAACAGTGGGAGCAGTGAGTTGCCCCTGCGCAAGATGGTCGGCCTGGCCGGGGATATGGCTGTTGGTGCTCGTCTGTGGAAGGACGCGCCGCTGACGGGGGTTCTCTCTGACTCGGGTTGCGACTTTGTCATCTGTGATACCGACGGACCCGCCGGGGCGCTGGCACTCAAAGGTGTTGGCTGTTTCGTTGAAGTAACTATCGGCGTTGAGAGCAACAGGCTGCGAGCGATTGGAGACCTCGGCGTCGAGGCGATCGTTCTTTCGACCGACTCGCTTGACATGCGAACACTCACTGCGGTAATCGAGTGTCGCCGGGTTCGCACGGCGAGCGGCAGGCCTGTTGTTCTGCGGCTGGAACAGCCTGTCTCGTCGGACGAGGTGGCGGTTCTGTGGCGCGCCGGGGTCAGTGCGCTGTTCATCGATGCGTCAGATGGTATGGACCTGCTGATGTCGGCCCGGGCAGCGGCTGACAGCGCGTCTTACGAGTCGCTCCAGTCCCTGCGCGACACCTCTGCCTCAATAGGGGTTCATGTTGCGAACGCGAGCGGCTCAGAGATGGAGGAGGAAGAGGATGGGGATGAAGAGGATGGAGGTGACGAAGAGGAGGAATAGGGCACGACCGGTGCGACTCTGCCGGCCAGTCTATTTCTCGTCTCGCTGACGCGCCGGAGAGTATCCCGGGGACGGGGGAACCAATTGCCCGTCCGGTGCTATGGCTCCACCACTGAAGCAACCGCGTACTGTCTGGTTCGCGGCTATGCTCCCTGCGTCATCTGGAGGTACTTGCCCTCGGTCTTGATAGTAGGGGCGACAATCATTCTCGTGTGCTGCATCTCGCGAATGGTCTTCGCACCGCACAGCCCCATGCTGGTGCGGAGTGCGCCCACCAGGTTCTGTGTCCCGTCCGTGACAGACGAAGGGCCGAAGATGATTTGCTCCAGCGTCGCGGTGCTGCCTACCTTGACCCTGGTTCCCCTGGGGAGGGCTGGGTGAGGATGCGACATGCCCCAGTGGAAGCCACGTCCGGGCGCTCCCCTGGCCTGAGCGAGCGGCGAGCCAATCATAACTGCGTCGGCTCCTGACGCAAACGACTTGCACAGATCACTGCCCAGTCGAATACCGCCGTCCGTGATGAGGGAAACGTACTTGCCTGTCTCCTTGAAGTGTGTTTCTCGAGCTGCGGCGCATTCAGATGTGGCTGAAACCTGCGGCACTCCGATGCCAAGGACTTCCCGGCTTGTGCACGCCGCGCCGGGGCCAACGCCCACGAGGATGGCGTCAACGCCCGTGCGCATCAACTCGAGGGCCGCGTTGTAGCTGCAGCAGTTGCCTACGATGACGGGCAGCTTGATCTCTTCGCACAGTTCACTGAGTATGAGGCCCTTCGTGCTTTTCGAAGTGTGGCTGGCTGTTGTCACTGTTGATTGAACCACCAGGATATCTACTCCCGCCTCTTTGGCGACAGGAGCAAAGCGCTTCGTGTTGGCCGGAGTGACGGACACGGAACAGATGACGCCGGCCTTCTTGATGGTAGAGATGCGCTGCGCGATAAGGTCTTCCCTGATGGGTGCCGTATAGAGCTTCTGCAGCAGAGCGGTCACGTCGCTCTGTGATGACTCGGCCAGTTGCTGCAGAATCGCGTCCGGGTCCTCGTAGCGGGTTTGCAAGCCCTCGAGGTTCAAGACTCCGAGTCCGCCGAGTTTGCCGAACTCGATAGCGCTGGAGGGGCTGACGACCGCGTCCATGGCGGAAGCCAGGATCGGGAACTGGAGTTCGTGCGGGCCAATGACGAAGCGTATGTCAGTCTGGTCCGGGTTCACCGTGACGTCACCCGGTACGAGGGCTACCTCGTCGAAACCGTAGGCTCGCTCCATGTCCTTGAACTTGGGATACTGCATGGCTCCTCCAGCGGCTGAGAATTGCCCTTGAATATACAGCGGGCGTTCGGTTCGCGTCAAGGAACAAGGTGGCATGGAGACACGGTGTTCGCTATAATCGACTCCCGCGCTGTGTGCCGTTCGGATTGGCACCTGTGCTGCTTGACGTGCAGGCGGGCTGTGAAAGGAGAACGACTTGACTGAACGTATTCACGTCGGTGTTGCCTGGCCATACGCGAACGGCCCGCTTCACCTCGGCCAGATTGCGGGCGCCTATCTGCCTGCGGATATCTTCGCCCGATACAACCGCATTATCGGGAACGAAGTACTGATGGTGTCCGGGAGTGATCTGCACGGCGCGCCCATCACTATCCGTGCGGAGCGCGAGAACACAACCCCGGAGGCAATTGGGGCGAAGTACCACGCTGAGTTCCTGGATTGCTGGGAACGGCTCGGCATCTCGTTCGACCTGTTCACGACGACGGGCACGGACAATCACAGGGAAGTGACACAGGACATTTTCCTCACCTTGATGCGCAAGGGATACCTCTATCGTGACTCGATGCTGCAGGCCTATTGCCCTTCTTGTGGGAGATTCCTTCCGGATCGCTACGTGCAGGGCATCTGCCCCAACTGTGGCTCGCCAAACGCCCGGGGAGACGAGTGCGAGTCATGCGGGAAGCCACTGGACCCGGTGGACTTGAACAACCCGCGCTGTGCGGTGTGCGGAGGAACTCCCCGGTTCGAGCAGTCGGAGCACTTCTTTCTGAAACTGAGTGCCCTCCAGGAGGAATTGGCTGCGTGGGTGGGTGGCAATTCACACTGGCGACAGAATGTGATGGGCTCCACCCGCGGGTTCATTGATGAGGGGCTGCGCGACCGGGCCATGACGCGTGACATCAACTGGGGAGTGCCGGTGCCGGTAGAGGGTTTCGAGAACAAGCGTATCTACGTGTGGTTCGAGGCCGTCATTGGCTACCTGTCTGCGACAAAGGAGTGGGCGCATCTGCAGGGAGACGACGCCGCGTGGGAGAAGTACTGGAAAGAGGACGCGAAGATATACAACTTCATCGGCAAGGACAACATCTTCTTCCACACCTTGAGTTGGCCTGCCACCCTCATGGCCTACGGTGGTTTGAACCTCCCCTACGATGTTCCTGCAAACGAGTTTCTGACAATCCAGGGCCAGAAGCTGTCTACGAGCCGGAACTGGGCTGTCTGGCTCACCGATTATCTTGAGAGGTATGACCCCGACGCGCTTCGCTACTATCTCACGGCTGTGATGCCCGAGACGCAGGACAGTGACTTCTCGTGGGAGAAGTTCGTTCGTCGCAACAACGACGAGCTGGTGGCAACGTACGGAAACCTGGCCCATCGCGTGCTGACATTCTGCCACCGCCACTTCGGGGGCGTCGTACCTGACTCAGGGGAGCTTGATGCCTCCAGTCGGCAGTTGCTGGACGAGGCTGAACAGGCCATAGGCGACATAGGCGACGCGCTGGGCCGGTGTAGCTTCAAAGAGGCGCTCCGTACTGCCATGTCCACCGCCCAGAAGGCAAACCGCTATCTTGACGAGCAGGCACCCTGGAAGAGTATCAAACAGTCGAAGGACGAGGCGGCCAGGTCTGTCGCCACCGTGCTGGGTGTCCTCTCGGCCCTCAGCACCGGTCTCTACCCGATACTGCCGTTCAGTTCCGAGAAGCTGCACGCGTCTCTCGGCTTCTCAGGGAGTGTGCTGGAACGTGGTTGGAAGATGGTTCTTCCTGCCGCAGGTCAGGTGCTCAGGCAGCCGCAACCGCTCTTCGTGAAACTGGATGAGGCCGTGATTGAGGAAGAGACCGCACGCCTCGGACAATCCTGAGGTGTGCCGGACAGAGCCGGGCCGGTGCAGGCCCGGTCCGTGTCTGCTGCTAGGTAGTCACCGGCTGGACCGCTGGCGCGCCGAATAGCTTCTCTATGTCGTCCTCGCCCACGGTTTCCATCTCAATCAGCAGTGTCGCCAGCTGCTGGAGCTTTTCCGTATTCTGCTCGAGTATCCGCTTCGCGGTGGCGTAAGCCCGCTGGATGCGGTTGTGCATTTCCTGATCGATCTCGTGGGCAACGCTGTCGCTGTAGTCCCTCTGCTCGCTGATTTCCTTGCCGAGGAAGACCATCTCCTGTCGCTGCCCGAACGTGCGAAGACCGAGTCTGTCGCTCATGCCATATTCGGTGATCATCTTGCGTGCCAGCTTCGTGGCCCTCTCGAGATCGCTCTGGGCTCCCGTGGTGATCTCGCCGAAGTGGATCTCTTCAGCAGCGCGGCCTCCGAGCAGGGTGGCAATCTGGTCGTTCAGCTGTGAACGGGACCATAGCCTGCGATCCTCGCTGGGAAGAAACTTGGTCCAGCCGCCTGCAACTCCTCGCGCGATGATAGAAACCTTGTGCACCGGGTCGGAAGTGGGCAGCATCCGGGCAACAAGGACATGTCCGCTTTCGTGATAGGCCGTAATCTCCTTCTCCCGGGGGGTGATTACCCTGCTTTTGCGCTCCGGTCCCATCATCACCCGGTCGGCCGCATCCTCCATTTCTTGCCCGGTGATCTTCTTCAGATTGCGCCTGCCGGCGAGAAGGGCCGCCTCATTGGCGAGATTGGCCAGATCGGCTCCACTGAAACCCGGAGTCTGTTTCGCAATGACCTCAAGGTCTATTCCCTTCGCGAGAGGCTTGTCCTTGGTATGGACCTTGAGGATGGCGAATCGCTCCCTGACATCAGGAAGGTCAATAACGATGTGCCGGTCAAACCTGCCCGGGCGGAGAAGCGCGGGGTCGAGAATATCAGGGCGATTCGTTGCGGCAACGACGATAACCTTGGTGTTGGTATCGAAGCCGTCCATCTCGGACAGGATCTGGTTGAGTGTCTGTTCGCGCTCGTCGTGGCCACCACCCAGTCCAGCACCTCTGTGCCGGCCCACGGCGTCTATCTCGTCGATGAAGATAATGCACGGGGAACTGCGCTTCGCCTGTTCGAAGAGGTCGCGGACCCTTGCAGCCCCCACGCCAACGAACATCTCGACGAACTCGCTGCCGCTGATGGAGTAGAAGGGGACCTTGGCCTCACCCGCAATCGCTTTGGCAAGTAAGGTCTTGCCGGTTCCGGGAGGTCCGACAAGCAGGACTCCTCGTGGTATCCGGCCGCCCAGAGAGCGGAACTTGTCCGGGGACTTCAGAAAGTCGACGACCTCTCCAACCTCTTCCTTGGCTTCTTCCGTGCCCGCAACATCCTCGAATGTGATTGTCGGCCTGTCGGCATTGTTCAGTCGCGCGCGGCTCTTTCCGAAGCTGAACGCCTGAGACCCCGCTCCCTTCGCCGATCTGAAGAACAGGAAGAAGAGCACAGCGAGCAGTCCGATGGGGAGGAATACCTGGATGGCTATGAGGGCCCAGTCCTGGCCTCCCGCCTGGACCTCCAGTGCGAGTCCACCCTCTCCGACCGCAACTCCGTTCTCAGCAAGAATGGCGACGAGGTCGTTGGTGCCGCCGTAGTAGTCCGCAGTGTACTTCTGCTCGTCTCCTGCGAAGCCTGTAAGCGTGTTCTCTTTCTGTTCTATGCGGTCGATTTCTCCCTGTCTGGCATGCATCATGAAGTCAGTGATGCCGACTTCCTCCGGACCGGCGCCCTCGGGCATGAAAAGCACGAGGAGCGCCAGTGCGGCGACAAACAAGAGCAGGTAGTAGATATTGCTTTGCCAGCTACGTGGCGCTAAGTTCTGCACGTGGACATTATAGCAGGGCAACGAGTGCGTGCGAAAAGGCCGGACTCGAATGACTGCGGTTGTCCGTGCCTCTGCCGGCGTGGACCCGCGGCGGCGTGCACAATGCCTGTGTAGTTCAGTCCTTGAAGCGCCCTGTGGTCATCCCCGCTTCGGTTCGTGGACGCGTGTCGCGAGGTGCTATAATGCCTGCGGGAGGACCTCTTACTGGAACCAGAAGCCATTGCGCGTCTCGCTGCTGAAGTTGCCTCGGAGAAGCAGGCAATCGACGTGGCATTGCTCGACGTGAGAGGCTCCTGCTCCTTCGCGGACTATTTCCTCGTGTGCACCGGCGACAGTGAGCGCCAGCTCAATGCCATATGGGAAGCCATACTCGATGCTCTCAAAGCCCACGATGTTCGCGCTCTTCACAAGGAGGGAGTTGGTTCGGGATGGCTCCTGGCCGACTACGGGGCAGTCGTAGTACACGTGTTGGCGCCCCACGAGCGTGAGTTCTATCAACTCGAGTCTCTCTGGGAAGACGCTATCCCCCTCCTCCGAATTCAGTGACTGGCCGGTCAGCCCGCGCCGAGCCAACCATCAATGCATCGTCTGTAGTCCAGGATGTCGCCCTGCGCGAAGAAGAGCGATATCTCACGCCGGGCGCTCTCAACCGAGTCTGAACCGTGCACCAGGTTGTTCTGGAGGTCGATTGCCAGGTCTCCGCGTATAGTGCCCGGGGCCGCTTGCGAGGAGTCAGTCTGTCCCATGGTCTGCCGGACGACCTCAACGGCGTGTCGCCCCTCAACAACCATGGCGATTATGGGGGATGACGTGATGAACTCCACAAGGCTCCCGAAGAAAGGCTTGTCCGTGTGCGCCTCGTAGTGTCTCTCTGCGAGTTCTGCGTCAACTTGCAGCAGACGCATCGCGACGATTCTAAGCCCCTTCCTTTCGATGCGGGAGATGACCTCTCCTGCGAGCCCTCGCTGCATTGCATCCGGCTTGACCAGTATGAGTGTCTGTTGGATGTCTGCCGATTTCTGTCCCATAGGGCGGGGAACTCCTTTCCGTTAGCTAGATGAATCTTATCAGCTCGATGAGGTCGACCTGTTCCAGAGAAGAGACGACCCTGTCTGCAGCCTCCAGGGCCTCCGCGGGGTGGCTGTTTGTCACGGCGACGCACTTCATGCCTGCGCCCTTGGCGGCTGCGACTCCGTGGGCGGAGTCCTCAAAGACAACGCACTCTCGCGGCTCTACTCCGAGCTGCTCCGCTGCCCGGAGGAATATCTCCGGGGCTGGCTTGCTCTCCTTGACGTCCTCACCGCACACAACGACGTCGAAGTAGTCGGACAGGCCAAGTTGAGCCGCCACGAGCTCAACGTTTTCCGGTGGGGCGGATGTCCCGAGTGCGAGGGGATATTTGCCCCTCTTCATTACCTGAAGCAATTGCGTTACTCCGGGGAAGGCCTTCGCCTTTCCGTGGATGAGGTCCCTGTAGCGCTGTTCTTTCTCCTCGGAGATTGCCCTGACCTCCATCTCCGGCAGGGGGCTGAGTACTTTTCCTATGATGTGGTCATTGCGCATTCCGAAGCATGACCTGAACTGCCCTTCGGTGAATGTGACGCCGCGTGCAGCCAGCGTCTCGCGCCATGATTCGTAGTGAGGCGCGGCTGAGTCAACGATGACCCCGTCCATGTCCCATAGAAACGCTCGTAGGACACCTTTCCCCGGGAAGAAGGTGGCCTCGATTTCTGCAACTACGGTGCCATCTTCCATCTCAAGGCGGCCTTGTGTCTCGACAAGCCGGGACGAGGCTTTGGTCACCCACGCGCTGGCGACAAGCGTGGCATCGGTCGGCGACACGTGCTTGAAACGAATAGAGCTCTTCGCCGTGACTCCGAAGCTCACGCCGCTGCACAGGACAGCATATGCCGTTATCTCGTCCAGGATGCTGTAGAGAATGCCGCCGTGAGTGACGTTGTACCATCCCTGGTGTTGCTCACGGGGGGTGAAACGCACGACGACCTTTTCTCCGTCGTACACTGGCCGGAGCTTCAGACCGATGGGGTTGTCTTCCCCGCAACCGAAGCAGTACTCAAGGGACCGGTCTCCGGTCGGCATGGAGATTTGAGGCAGCTCCATTCAGACCCTCCTGTGTTTGGGCGTTGTGATGTGAGGTGGGCGAACGTACAGTGGCTGCAGCGTCGCCGGGGATGAGGTGTCTCCTGCCTGCTGTCGCTGCCATCCCAGTAGCGCCAGGGCCGCGAGGCGTGTCGGGGAAAGGTCCTGCAGCAGCGTTGCATGGATGTCGGCCGATTGCCTCAGTCGCGCTACGAGTTCCTCATCGAGTTCTCCGCATAGGACGACGTCGTCCGCCGCAAACCGGCGCAGCTCTGGCTCTTCGACGAAGCGCTCGTCCTCAATCCTGGTCCATTGGGAATCCGTCCAGGTGAAGAGGGCGGTCGCGAAGCCTGC
>JAUVYD010000248.1 GCA_030603265.1 Dehalococcoidia bacterium | reverse complement strand
ATCAACTGTATGCTGGCATATCGGCCTGAGAACCACAATGGATCGAATTGCCTTCCCTTGGAGGTAGCCGCACTGCTAGAATCGCATCCGACTAAGTTCGGGGCCCTTGACTCAGCGCGCCCACCACAGCGGGAGAGGAGGACTTCGTGGCCACCAAGAGGTCGGGCATTCTCATCGGCACGGCTGGTGTGTACTTCGTTGCATCGCAATTGGCGGCGCGAGGTTTCCACGCCGCCGTCACGTTTGGCAATGCTCCGTATGTTGATTTGCTGGCAGGTCTCCCGGATGCCAGCGCATCTGTGTCAATCCAGGTCAAGACAGCGCATCGGGCGCTTCGGATGAGAGGGCGGGGTGACAAGAAGTACCCCTATCAGTACCAGTGGGCGATGGGCCAACACTCGGCGCTGCACCATCGCGCCGACCTATTCTTCGCACTGGTCGACCTCCGGGGCGTGACGGACAGTCTGCCGGATGTGTTCATCGTCCCGTCCGAAGCCGTAGCGAAGTACTTCGACTGGAGCTACTTCAAAGACCCAACGAAGAAGAGATGGTGGCGCTATCACCCAAAGTACGAGACCATGCAACCCTACAAGAATAATTGGGAGCTGTTGCGGGAGTATCTCGAATCGAAGACAGGAAACTCGGAGGGGTCCGCCTAGCCGCCACTTCTTGGGGCACTTCACGGCCTGGTCTTGTGGCACTATTCCCCCTGTGACTTCGGCGCTGCACGCAGCTCTCAGGCTGTTTCTTCCCGGGACACATAGTGCGTTCAGCTTCGAGCGGCAGCAGCCAGTGTTGCCGGACAGGCCGGAGAGCGTCAACCTCTACATCCACCTTCCGTTCTGCAGCAGCATCTGCCCTTTCTGTCCCTACGTGAAGGAGCTCTACGACCCTGCCGTGAGCGCCTTCTACCAGGTGGCCATCCTCAAGGAGCTTGAAGGCTATCGGGAACTGTGGGGCGACGTCTTTGTTGAATCGGTCTACTTCGGTGGCGGCACGCCGTCACTCACCCCCGAGATAGTGGAGACGACGCTCAACTGGATATCCGGGCACTTCCACGTGGGGCGCGACGTCGGAGTGGAGATTCATCCCTCCAGTGCCGGCGATGCCGTTCTGAGTTCTCTCAGAAACGCCGGCGTCACTCAGGCGAGCCTTGGCGCGCAGACCTTCAACGACCGTCTTCTCGGAGTGCTCGGTCGGGGCTACAGTGGCAACCTGGCTGTGCAGGCATGTGAGAGAGTTCTGCAGGCCGGGTTTCAAACCGTCGACGTCGACCTCATGTTCGCGATTCCAACGCAGACCCTGGAGGAGGTGGAGGCTGACGTTGAGACGGCCCTCAGACTCGGCGTGGACCAGATTTCCACGTACCCGCTGCTCCCGTTCTCCTACACGCCGCTCAGGAGTCACCTGAACAGTCAGGGGCTGCGCTTGCCGTCCTGGCGGCTTGAGAAACGGATGCTGCAGTCGGTCGTTGCGCTGGCGCGCAACGCGGGGTATGAGCGCAGTTCCATCTGGAGCTTCAACAGGCCGGGATCGAGTCGGTATACAACCGTGACGCGGGACGCCTTCGTGGGCATCGGCACCGGGGCAACGTCGAGGCTGGGCGACTACTTCTGGCTCAACACCTTCTCTGTCGCCGGGTACATCAAGGCCATGGAGAACGGCTCACCACGCTCGCTGGCCGCCCGGCTCACCAGTGCCGACAGGATGGCCTACTGGCTCTTCTGGCAATGCTACAACCTGTCCATCGACACCGGCGCCTGCCGTTCCGTCTGCGGTGCGGACCTGCCGCGACGGGTCCGAACCATGCTTCCGCTTCTCGGTCTGCTTGGAATCACGCGCCGGGAAGGCAACGTCATCCGGTTCACCGATTGGGGGGCATACCTGTTCCACCTCGTCGAGAAGAAGTACACGCAGACGTACCTGAGACCGATGTGGGAAGCGTGTCTCGCGGAGCCGTGGCCCGAGAGGGTGGTGCTGTGAGTCGCCAGCGGTCACGAGTCGTGTGAGGTCAGGCAGACGTGCGGGAGTGTCTACAGCGACGCGGGGTGTGATGACATGGCGACGGGCGAGGCATGCCGTCGCCCCTACAGATACCTCCCGGAATCGTCCC